>JBJEWX010000055.1:0-16244 GCA_051885275.1 Succinivibrio sp.
CCTGTCAGAAACTTTTAAATCCAAAGCCCACATCTGCAGGACAAACTGCTAGTAGCCATCCACATTCATATCAGGGCAGAAACTGCAGTTCTCAAGTCTGAAGACCTTGGTGTCTATGCTTCCGTCAGGATTAAAGGACAGGTAACGCCAGCCAGGAGAGAGTGTATCTAGTGAAAAATCATTAGACTTAGGTGTAAACTGAATTGAGGTTGATGGAGTTGCAATATACCTGATGCCTCTTTCCACAGTATCAAATTCCTGATGAATATGCCCGGTAATAACGGCTTTTAAGTTATTGATCCTTCTTATATAAGCATTAAACTCATCAAGATTGTGCATCGTCTGGGTATCAAGCCAGGCAGAATTCACCAAAAGCGGCATGTGATGAACCATCACTGCCATATACTGATCAGGAGATCTTCTCTGGCAGAAAGCCGCATAATCAAGCTGTCGTCTCTCAATCCATCCGTGAGGAACGGCATAAACCTCTGAATTTAAAAATACAAACTGCCACTTAGGACAGATGACATTTTTGGCGATATTAACGCCAAGCCTGTCAAAAATTCTGTACATCAAAGGACCGTCATCGTGGTTACCAGGAAGGAAGAATACAGGCTTGTTAAGCTTAGAGATGATCCTTGCAAAATGCTCGTAGGATTTTACTGAATAATCCTGTGAGATATCACCGGTGAGAACAATAAAATCATATTCAAAATTCTGTTCGTATACAGCATCAACCACAGCTTTGAAACTGTCAGCTGTATTAACTCCCAGCAAATCTTTTGATTCGTCGGCAAAAAGGTGACAGTCTGTAAGCTGCAATATCCTTACAGTGCCGTCATTTTGCTTTGGAGTTATAAATCTTGGAGCCATTTTATCTTGTTTGTTACTACGATAACGTTTGCAATTAAAGTATCGAAAATTCTAATACAAAAATTTAATAAAGAATTTTACTTATAGCTCATTTTAATAAACAAAAAATGAGCAAAAAGCTGAGAATAAAAACGATATTTTAACTATTTATTTGATTTATTTAAAGAAATATATTCAAAATTCACTAAACAAGCCAGAAACGCTTCCTAAATTTTTTATCAAAATTGTGATTTGATGGGCAATTATTGTGCAGTGAATAAGAAATGAACTCTTATAGGGATATTCCTGCCTTTGCGCCTTATTTGTTTTCAAAAGAGGCTATCACTGCTTCCTTTTCAAGCATCATGTGCTGAATCGCTATGATGGCTATGCTATTGTGGATCCTGCCGTTTTTAACATTCTCATAGGCATCAGCAAGTTTTGCCTTGAATACCCTGATATCCTCCCCCTCAGAATCAAGCCCGCCATGCTTATTCAGTTTTGAGAGATCACAGTCAGCTATGTAAAGGGTAACAAGCTCAGAAGCTCCGCCTGGGGTTGGATAATCCGAGGTTACAAAATGAAGATCGCTTTTTTCAATACTGATACCAATCTCTTCTTTAACCTCTCTGACAGCGGCCTCCTCCGGTGTCTCCCCCTTGTCTATCATACCTGCAACTATTTCGATAAGCCATGGAGAGCGTTTGTCATTTAATGCTCCCGGTCTGAACTGCTCTATCAGAACAATCTCGTCGGTTTTTCGGTCATAGGCCATTACCGCAACAGCATCAGAATCGCGTTCAAAAATTTCTCTATCAAAGATTTTTGATTCCGTACCGTCGAATCTTTTATATGAAACAAGATATCTGTCTATGGCAAAGTATCTTTTAAAAATTCTTTCCTTTGAATGAATTGTTACATCTTCAGCAGTATATCTTGGTTCAAAAATATTATCATTTTCGCTCATACAGTTTTGTCCACTTTAGGCTTACAATACATAGGACTGTTTTCTTTATGGGTAATCTAGTATGTCAAAAATCCTATTGAAAAACGCTCTACTAGTCACTCCAGAGCGTATTATACGCAATGATCTCCTAATTGAAGATCAGTATATTACAAAAATTGCCAAAGATATCTGTACCAGCGCTGATTTGATTATTGACTGCCATGACAGAATAGTTATGCCAGGTCTTATCGATGATCATGTGCATTTTAGAGAGCCTGGCATGGAACAGAAGGCTACCATATTCTCTGAATCTCGTGCCGCTGTTCTAGGTGGTGTTACCTCCTACCTTGATATGCCTAACAACAGTCCCTCCACAACCTCAATTGAACTTGTCAATAACAAAAAAAATATTGCAAAAAAAGACTCCCTGGCTAATTACGGTTTTTACCTTGGAGCATCTGATGACAACCTAGATGAGATTGTTAACGCCCCTGTAAATGAGATTGCCGGCATTAAAGTTTTTATGGGCTCATCTACCGGTAATCTTTTAGTAGACAAGGCAAATCTCCTTGAACAGATCTTTGCAAATTCAAAAACAATCATTGCCCTGCACTGCGAGGATACTGCCACTATTGTGAAAAACGAGAAAAGAGTTAAGGAACAGTATAAGGATAATGTTCCTTTCTCATTGCATCCTTTTATCAGAAACACTGACTGCTGCCTAAACTCAACCAGGCTTGCAGTTGAAATTGCCAAGAGAACCGGTGCCAGGATACATATTATGCATGTTTCCACAAAAGAGGAGATTGAAGTACTCAGATCACTTAAGTTTGGCAATGCTGTCACAAGACAGATTTCAGCCGAGGCCTGTATTCCTCATCTTTTCTTCAGTGAAGCTGACTATCAGCTAAAAAAACAGAAGATAAAATGCAATCCTGCAATTAAGACAGAGGCTGATAGAGCTGCTGTTGTAAAGGCAGTCGAAGAGGGAATTTTAACCACTATAGGAACCGATCATGCCCCTCATGAGTGGACTGCAAAATCTGATCAGTACTTTAAATGCGCCTCAGGCATGCCTTCAGTTCAGTTCTCTTTGTTATGTCTTCTTGATCTTTGGAAACGCAAGGAACTTACTTTAGAGACTATTGTAAAAGCTGCCTCAGAGAATGTAGCTGACAGATTTCATATTCATAAGAGAGGTCGTCTTGAAGAAGGCTATTTTGCAGATATTGCAATTGTTGATCCTAATAAAAACACCTTCGTGAATAAGGATTCTATTGCATCTTTGTGCAAATGGTCACCTTTTGAAGGTTATACCTTCAGCTGTGCTGTTACCCACACTATTGTAAATGGAAGACTGATAGTCAGGGACGGGGTGATTTGTGATGAAACTCCGGCTATGGCCCTTGTGTTTGACAGGTAATTATCAAAAAGGCAGGATTATTCCTGCCTTGTTTATTTGCTAGTTTGTCTTCTGCAGCATGAAGGTCTGATATTCAAGATCGGTAAACTGCCTGTCTACCTGAATCAGTCCAATTACCGTACAGATTAACATAGAGAGAGTAAACCCATAACCGTAATATATCGGTCCAAGATCAACGGTAAGGTAGGAAAAAAACAGATTTGTAATAACCATAAGTGCAGTCAGAATCAGTGCTGAATACCTTTTATCAAGATAGTACATCACGTTTAGAATGGACATCACCAGAACCTGCAGACTTACCCCGACAAGATCAACATAAAATAAATTGATGTAAATCATGTCGATATTGAGAAATCTTAAAATATCCTCTGCAAATACCAATAGCAAGGCTAAGGTAATGCCCTGTACCTTAAAGATTTTGTAGAAACACTTGCGGCAGGATACCACCATCTGATCTTTAAACAGGGAAATGGTATTTAATGACCCTCCAGTTCTGACCGCATCATAGAATTTCAAACAGTTTTCAGTAAAATCAGTCTCCATTCTCATGATAAAAACCGCCATTCCCGGCACTACTGACAGATAGGCAAGAAAGATAGGCAGATCATAGATATAGGATGCTCTTAAAACATCAATCTGAGCATATGAGGTCTCAGGTCTGAACCAGAATACAAACTTGTCCGCCCAAACTCCAATGTTATAGAAAAGACCACAGAAAACCAGTGAGAAAAAAACCTTCTTTTTATCTAGAAAATCAAATCTGATAACCGTCTCACCCGGAAAACGGCGGACTACCTGAAACAGAAAAGCAAAGGTAAGGACTGCCTGTGAGACAAAGAACATTGCTTCAAGTCCTAACAGTCCAAATGACGGCAAAATCCAGGCTAAAAACACCATAAGGCCATAGCCTGCAAAGATAGTTGCTACAATTCTGTAGTACTCCTTCATGCCACTTAAAAAGATTATAACTATCCACTGATTTGACAGAAGCACAAAGGATCCGAACATTACAATCTTTGTTAACGGCTCTATGGTGGTACAGAAATATAGCACCGTTCCTGCAATAAGTCCTGCCAGAATGCTTATTAAAATCATTACTCCAAGTAAATTTGGAACAATTCTCTTATCCTCCTGTATAAACAGAGAGTCAGCCACAAACCTTGTAAATAAAATCTGTACAGTACCGCTTAAAATAAGCGATCCTGCCATCATGTACGTTACCGAGACTAAAAACTGAATGATAAGATACGTCGGATAGACTACTCCTACACTGATAATTCCAATAATCAGCAGCGCAATAATGGACAGTACCCAGGGACCGGAACTTATCAGTCCGGCTATGCCATAAGCCTCAAGTATTGAGGATAAGGTGTCTCTTTTTAATATTTTTCTAAGCTCAAATCCGATACCTGCCATCTAAGGCCCCCTGATATAATTCTCTGTATTGAGCAAACATCTTCTTCTGATCGTAACTCTCTAAGACTCGTCTGCGTCCGTTATCGCCATACTCGCGCCAGCGTTTGTCATCCTTGAGCAGATAGTCAATCATCTGTACACCCTGCGAAGGATTTGCAATTGATATAACCTCTCCTGCCCGTCCAAGATTTGGGCTTTCATTTTTTGCTCCATACAGAATTTCAGAACAGGCTCCAACATTAGTTGCAATACACGGAATGCCCGCACACATCGCCTCAAGCAGCACCAGAGGCTGTGCCTCTGATATGGATGTAAGCATCATGATACCAATCTTAGGCATGATCTTTGTTACATCCTGATTACCGGTAAATCTGATGTTATCCTTAAGTCCTAAACTTGCAACTAAGGTTTCGCATTCTTTTACATAATCAGGATCTTCTTCCTTAGGACCTACCACCCATCCTTCAAGATCAGGGTATAAACTCAGAGCACCTCTTATGGTTCTGATAAAGGTTTTTACATCCTTGATAGATACCACTCGGCCAACCAGAGCCACCACATGCGGCGGACTTTGAGGTCTTTTAGTATAGGCCTCCTCAAATCTTTCTGTTTTAATGCCGTTTACAACAACTATGCTTTTTTCACCAGGAGCTCCATCTGAAATCTGACGTTCCCTGTTTCCTTCAAAAAGCGCTGTAATTCTAAAAGCCTCCTGGTAGGCTGACTTACCAAGCTGAATAAAGAAGTTTATCCAGATCTTTCTTATAAGATCCATGCCAAAATGCATTGAAATATCAAGCGCATCTGTCTTGTTGCTGATCCAGGTGGCCAAAGACAGATCGATTTTTCGCTCTTTTGTATAGATTCCATGCTCTGTCAGTAAATATGGAGTCTTGCTGATACTGTGGGCCATTGCGCCTAAAAAGCCGGCATAACCTGTTGATATTGAGTGCAGTACCCTAACCTCAGGCAGTCTTACGGCAATCTTTGAGAGAATGATTAAAGGCTGATAGATCGTTCTGTAGGTCCAAAAATAATCTACAAAAGAACCTTCCTCATCCACATTCTCATAGCGGTTAGTCAGAACATTCCACGAATTCTCACTATAGAGAAAATCATCCTCGGCATTTAGATCAGAGCCAACATTCAAGGCAAACTTTTCAAGCAGATCATGAGGAATTGGAGTATCCGGAGTATCAAAAAACGAAATAACCTTTTCCCAAAGCTCAAAATTTGCATTTTTACTGTGACGGGCAAGCTTCTTGGCAATTGATCCCTCAGGAAGTATATAGTGCATTTCCATGCCGACTACATTCTTAGGAAGCTCATAGGCCATCTTTTTGTAGGTATCTCTCTGACCGCCTATGAAAACCAGATAAAAGCTGTATTCAGGCATACCTGAGATTATCTGATGAACCCAGGAGGATACTCCACCTCTCACAAAAGGATAGGTTCCCTCAAGAAGAAGACAGATATCTGCCTTGTGCCCAACATTAAAACTTGCATCCTTATGAACCATAGAAAGGAGACTTTCTTTTGCTTTGGCACGATCTCTTCTAAACAAATCAGTTAGTTTCATGCCAGTACTCCTTTAACTGAGAAAGTCTGTCACCACTTCCATCTTTAAGCTCACCCAAAAGCTCCCTGACTTTTTGATAGTCATGTTTTATAAAAGCGCATTCTGCCAAGTAGGGAATTACCTGACTGGATAAAAGGCGATGCTCTTTAGCTTTGCTTAAGGCCTCAAATGCCTTGTCAGCCTGATTTAAATTAAGGGAGATCCTGCCTTGCAGCAGCTCATAGCTTGGCTTATCCTCAATACTGATTGCCTTCTGACACCACTCGTCAGCTTTGGAAATGTAATGATTAAACAGCACTCCGTCTGATATGCCAAGATAACAAAGCTCCCAGAACTGCTGCGCAATATCAAAGGCGGTATCTGCCTTTCCTGTCTGCAAAAAGGACTGCTCAAGGTCACAGATGTTATCATTGATTTCCTGCTCAAGCGGATCTAACTGTGAATATGCCAAAAGTCTAACATCATCAGCAGGATCTCTTAATGCCATTTTATAAAACGCAATTCTCTGAGCTCTTGGAAGTCTGGATACAGAGGTGATGGCATCTACTCTTCTGTCAACAACCGGTGAGTTGATCAGAATATCTCTAAGCGCTCCGGTACCAAATCTGGTATACATCATGTTGCGTGGGTTTGAGGGTAAAACCTCTCTGTCATTCTCCTTCCAGGTTTTTACCACCAGATTAAGAGGATTTCTCAAGGCATAGACAATTGAAACAAGAGAACCTACAAATCCTGCTAAAGGCATAAACAGGCAGATTGAAAAGATAAATGCTGTTGACTGCGCTCTCTTGTCAGTGAGCTTGCCTGGAAGAAATGAGCTTGAGCTGTAGGCAAAAGCAAAGGCACTTAAAGTATGAACCGCTATAAAAGTCACCCAGCCTATACTCAATGAGGTTAAGCCTGATTTGAGAACAATTGCAGCAGTTTCACTAATTAAACTTAGTGCACAAATCAATATCATCATCTGTCAGTCCTAATGATCTTAACTGCTCAAGCAGTACATCATTATCAATTGAAACATCAAGAGGGCCAATAAGCTCAACTGCATTGCGCATTTCTTTATTGATCCCAATCTGCTCTACAACTCGATCCTTAAACAGCTGAGCCTGAACCATGGTTGTCAAAGGCAGCATAACCAGCAATACCTGATTGCCCTTTGTGTCTTTGCATCTCCAGTAGATATCTGCACCTCTTCTGGTTGATATGGTCTTGTCAAAGAGCTTAAGACAGTCATCAGTCCTTCCTCTGCAGATCATAAGTGAGCTCTGTTCATGACGCAAAGTACTCTCAGTAAAGACAAATTTTAAATATTTCATGAAGGTGTGCTTTTCTTCTGACTCAATTACAGGTGCGATCACACCTGTTGAAACCATGTCTGCAGCATAATTTACAACCAGATTCAAAATTGCGATATTCTGATCAGTTAGTGTAAAAAACTTTATCTGAGGAGCAATCACACAGGCTAAAAGCTTGCCTGAGCTGTCCTTTATCGGTATGCAGAGCTGGTATTTTGAAGATTGCTCCTTTGCATATAAATCAATTGGTGAGAGAAGATTCTGGCAGATTAGCATGTCCCTTAACATAGGATCACTTAAATCAAGCTCTCCCATATTTCCAAGCGTTGCAAGAGGCTTTGTAATGATCCTTTCTTTTGAATCAATCTGATACATACCAGCAACCTCTATTCCCACAATGCTCGCAAACAGAGACAGAACAGAGCTGGCCATGTTTGTCAGTCTCTGTTCCTGCGACACATCAATCAGTGGATACTGTCGGGAAATTTTTTCAAGCTCGCTGATATTTGATCTTAAGCTTACCACCTGTCCTGCCATTCTCTGTTCTAACTGATCATGAGAGGCTCTTAAAATAAAGTAGTTCTGTGTAAACAGATCGAGTTTTCTTTGAATAAAGGAACAGTCAAGATCATTTCTGTGCAGTCTTTCATCCCATACATCACGAAACTCTCCTGAAATCATTGCAGTAAGTAGCATTCCTACAGCTTTGTAAAAAGAGAAGGCAAACAGTATACCCTCATATTTGTAGTAGGCAATGGAAAAAAGAATGGTTAAGAGCGCACAGCAGAATCCCTGGGAAAAGCCATATCTCATTGAAACCAGCATCACAAAAATCAGTGGCCAGAAAAAGCCCTGACTCTCGCTGACACTGATAGAACTGCCCTCATAGGTTAAGATCTGCGATACGGATACAGATGCTATCCATATTGCAGAACTTATAAGCGCAATCACCAAAGTTTCTGCCCATGCCACAAGAGGCTGCTGGGAGCCTCTGGTCAGTTTTTTGATTAAAGCTGACTTAATTCTGCTTTTTGACATCTTTTTTCCACTAATGTTAGATTCGCCAGTAAATACTAGTTAAGGTTGATATCGTCAAGGATATTTGAGACAACTTTCTGTCCTGCGTAATTGAGGCTCTCCCGACCAAAACCAGAACGGGTTCCTGTCTTCTGATATACGGTTCTGCCACTCCTGTCCCTAATCTCAATGGTAATACCCACCACAGGCTCACCATCAAGACCTGCCTTGTAGTTCCACTCATCAACAGAGCCTGTGATAACGTAGTTATACTCAACCTTGTCAAGCCACTGTAAAGCCTGCTTTCTGTCAAACTCATCATCAAGCAGACTCTTTAAATCAGTAGCTTCAACCTCTGAGTTGTAGCAAAGTGTTTTCACAGCTTTTGCCTTTAGTTCAGAACTTACAATTGCCTGAACATTTTCACTTGCCATAGGGGTATTTGAGTGATTTGCAAAAGGTATCAGGGCAAAGGTCGCACTCTTTGAGGCAGACAAACTGTCATCTCCCCTGTAGCTTGAGCAGGAACACAGCACAGATACAGCCAGTGCCGAGATAATAATTTTTTTGTTCATAATCTAGTCCTTATTTGTCCTATAGTTATCCTTTTTTACCTCTGCTGCTCCTTGCTAAAATTCAAGAGAGTAGCCTAAGGTCATATTAAAAGCCTTGTCGCCCTGTCTGTCAGCGGTCTGCAGACTTCCGGTAAGAGACAGCTCATCTGTTGAACACAGAACGCTGCTGCCAAATCCAAACTGCAGGGCAGCATCAATCTTTTTTTCCTCAAAGTTGTATCCGGTTGATACATCAAGCAGATAGTGAATGGAACTTGAAGGAGATCCTGGATTTTGTACCTGCCCGTGAGCAAGCGTTACACCTACTGCCACATGACGGTATCTTTCACTTAGGTAAGTACCTTCAGTTACTGAATCAAAAGTGTACTCAGCAAGACCGGTGTCCGAATTGATACCAGTAAACACAGGACCGTTGTACAGATTACTCTTGGTTAACGGCCTGTCTTTAAGCTTGTTCTTCTGATAGGCACCACTTAAGTAAACACTTAAGGATGGATCATTTAAGAATATTGGTGAGGTTAGTGTGGCAGACAGATCATATCCGTCCCCTAAATTCTCATCAAAACGGGATTTATAGTAATGCTTAGCGGCACTGAAGGTGAATGTCTCTCGTCCGTATGGAGAAGCTGTAAGGGTCAGCTGTGCATAATTATCCTTTCCCATAACCATCATCATGTGAGAGAGGGTTGAGTGCTGATTAACCGCCCCTTCAAAACTTAGTGAATATCTGTCAAAAAGGTTGTAGTCAACCGATGCTGATAGTCCAAGGCGCTTGTCTCCCACACCATCTGCAAGATCAGCTCCAAGCTTTCCTGTAAGCTTCTCAGTTTTATAACTGATATCTCCTAAAACTCTGATTTCGTCTGCTACACTGTCTTTTTGAAGCCCGGATGGAGCATGAGAGCTCTGATGTATGGTAGACAGGTTGTATTCTCCATGAGCGTATGGGGCATGGTAGTTTACTGTGCTTCTGTGAACTCCCCATGAGGTGATATTTGTATATAGAGCCTGCAGTGTCCTGCTCTGTGTCTGCCTGTCGGAGGCGGCAAGCGATCTTAAGGCAGCATCTGCATCACTGCTGTTTGTTCTTCCTATGCGCTCTTTTGCAAGTTTATAGGCATCCAGAGTCCTGTTTATCTTTACAAGACCGTCATATCTTTGAGGATCTTCAAGACCTACACCTTTTTCAAGGATCCTGCTTATCTTCTCCTTGTCACCGGTTCTTACAGCATAAAGCAGCTCAAGATAATCAGGGATTTTAAGCGAAGACAGCTCCTTTGACGCTCTTAAATAAGAACTTCTAAGTACCCTGTTGTCAGCTAGCAGCACTGACAGATAGTAGGTTGCCACCTGAGCTGTAGCCTTTCCCTCTTTTAAATCTTTTTCAATCAGCTTTGCTGCTCTGTCATGAGACAGGAGATTTGATACTACTGAGGCTAAGGTAATGTTGCTGTCATCAAGTAATGCAAGCTGTGAGCTCTTGTTTTTTACGATGAATCTTCTAATCTTGTAGGCCTTAGTTACATCACCGTTCTCCTCAAGCAGAGAGGCAATTGCCAGAAGATTTACAAGATCAGGATTTGGATTTTGGTTAAGATATTTCCTGTACCAGTATAAAGCCTCACGGTTCAGACCAAGAGTATCTGCAAGATTTGCCGCAAGAACAAATGACTGACTGTCTACCTCAAATAAATAGGAATATTTGCGGTACAGTTTTTCAGCCTTTTCTCTGTCATTGCGAATTAAAGCAAGGTTGCAGAGCCCATCAACCGCCTCAAGGCTTGAAGGGTCGGCCTTTAGCATCTTATCATACAGTTTTTCAGCCTCATCATAGTTTTCTTTTTTAACTGCATACTGTGCTCTGTAAGACAGCAGCATGCTGCTGTTAAAGACCGGATCTTCTTTTATATAATCAAAGATCTCTCCAAGCAGCCTGTCATCCTCAGAAGAAGCATAGTTTAAAAGCTCACCAAGCAATAAACTGTCATGATTTGTCTTATAAAGCTCAAAAAGTCTGTCAGCATTATGTTTATCAAGTTTTTCGAGGCTGTTGACAAGGTAATAGCTGTTCACAATAGGAGAATTCCTCTCAAGCAGCATCTCCTGCACCTTTGCGCTTAGCTTTTTGTCAGAACATGTCCAGGCCAGGGCAGACACTCTGTCAAGGTAGTCATCATCCGTGTTTTGCAGCCAGTCATAAGGAGCAACCATTGCTCTTAGTGCCAGGTTTTCATCTCCAAGATAAATCAGTGCGTTTGAGGCATATATTGCATCCTGAATTTTTACTGCATTTAAAGATTCAAGCTCCAAATATGACTCTTTTACCATCTGATAATTGTTCAGATAACTGTAAAGTCTTAACCTGTGAGAGATAAGAGCCGCATTTTTTCTGTGCAAAGAGTTCAGTTTTAAAACTCTTTGCAGAGCTTTTTCAGTTCCCAGGAACTTTTCAGAAATATCCACAAAATCATCTAAGTCATCAGCTGAAAGCTGATTGTGCTCATACATGTAGGTATAAAATTCATTCATGCCATACATGTCGGCTAACGCCCTAGACTCCTCGACTCCTCGCTTGGAGGCTTTTGCATCAATTTCATGATTGAGCATCAGAAGGCTTATCCTCTGCTGTTCTTCAAGCTTTGACTGCCAGGCATAGATATCATGCAGACTGTCAAGATAATCTATCTTAGGATTTTTCTTGTACAAATCCTCATAAATAGCTGATGCCTCATCATATAAACCCTGGCCTACCTGCTTTTTTGCAAGCACCACAAGATTTTCCTCGTTTGGCTCAATACTGCAAAGATGCTTTAAAAGCTCAAGCTCTTTTTCATAAAGGCCAAGCCTTCTTGAAGTATCGGCTGTCTTTTTTACAAACCAGCCTTCATCCTTGAGTTTTCCCTGATACTTTTCTAAAAACTCTTCAAAAAGTTTTGGATCAAATGCCTGCAGATATATGGACAGGAGTTTATCGGCATTCTTTTCACTCTCATCTTTCAAAAAGATTTCATATAAATAATCAGATGCGGCTCTGAAATTGCCTGACTGTAATGCCAGCTCATAAAGCTTGCTGCTGGTGGCCTCGTCCTTTAGCATGACCCTGTTTAAAAAATCATATGCCATATCAGCAAGTCCAAGCTGAGCACAGATAGAGGACATCTCACGAAGCTGAGAGTCATTAAACTGCCTGTTTGAAAAAGCCTTTACCTCAGCACAGACTTCATTTAAGGTCTCTTCACGTGTCTTGTTGTTGATAGATCCTGCAAGTGCGATCTTTGTTTTGATATACAGTATGAGAGTATCAATGGAGCGCTTTTGCGTATCCTCCTTTACCTGAGGCGCAATCAGATCCATTACCTTGTTGTAGTTTCCCCTGTCATAGTAAATCTTTGCTCTAAGATAAGGGATCATAGGATCATCAGGATGCACCTTCTCAAGCTCCTGAAGATACACTAAAGAAACCTCAGGTGACTGTCCTTTCTGGATTTTTTCCTCAAGAGAAGTGCTAGTTGGGGTCAGAAAATATACAGATACACCTATGGTTGCAACCAGCAAAGCTATGGTTGTTTTACTTAGCAGATGGCTCTGTTTTTTGTTTCTTAAGTCAGTATTTCTCATATTTAAAACCAGATCAGTTACAGATTAGCGTGCCTGAAACAAGACCTCTGCTTTGTGAAGTGAATGTATCAACTACCCCGTCTCTTTGATGTTCAAACTCAGTGTTTGATACCATCTGACATCTGTTCTTTGACCACATCTGAAGTTTTAACGGAACATATGCTCTTACAGCAAAATCAATATGACCGCCGTTTTTATTCCATTTCTCAATTATGCCGTTTGCACTTTTAAGCTCTGCCTTTACACTGTGCTGCCTGCTGAAGGTTACCCTGCTCCGGTTCTGCTTTAAAATCAGATACTTTCCATCCTCTGCAGTGTTGAAACCTGCTATGCTGTCTGATACAGGATATCCAAAGGAATGTGGTATTCTGATTGAACGAACTCCAGTTGAGGTGATAACCCATACTCCATCTAGAGTTTTGCTCAGACCAGTCTCGTAAAGTGTTCTTGCTCTTTTTGCATAATCAGAGATGTACAATGGGGTCACATCCTTTGACAGAGCCCATTCATAAAGGCTCTTTAAGGCATTGAGTGATGCCTCATAGGTACCCGAGTACATATGGTAATAAATGCTGATACTCTTTAATCTGCGTGGAGATCCTGTAAGCTCATAGGTTTCTCTTGCTCTTGAAAAGCCATCAAAGTGCTCAGTCCACTCATTTGTATAGACATTCTCATTCATCGCAGGAGCATATACCTGTACCGCATCCTTATACCAGCAGATAGTAGGCGACACATTGGTTAATGATTCCTCTCCGCGCTTTATGGTGGTATTGCCACCATTGAGATTTAAGATGCCGTAACTGTCAATGAGATCAACCACTTTACCTGTAGGATTTGCGTTTCCTGACCATAAAAAGACTTCAACCCTCTTGCCTTTTGGTGCAAGTCTCTCATTTATATAGTCAATTGATCCTTTCATCTCCTTGTCATAGTCAAGCTTGTATCCAGGGATTGGCAGATGCTCACCATAGATAAGCTCCTGCTTGTTCCTGTCAAGATCCCAGTCAAAAGGATGCGAAAAGGTATGTGAGGCAATTTCAACATTAGGAAGTTCAAAGATTTTTCTTGCAACCTTTTCAAGTTCCTCTGACTGCTCCTTGTACATACCGTCATCTGCCACCTCGCCCTGGATCACAGATACTGTATGAGGAATTTCAATTGCCTTGAACACCTCGTCATAAAGAACCTCACTGACAAGCGGTCTTCCCTTAAACCATGAACGGGACGGGAAACCGTCACCATCAACATGAGAGGTCAGAATTCTAAGACCAGACTCTGTGGTAACATCAGCTGCGGGCAGGGCCGGTAAATTCAGCATTTTTTCAAAGAAAGAAAACGGCTCTACATACCAGTAGTCGGAACTGTTGTCCAGAGAGTCAACCGGATATGGAGCAAGGGCTGCCCCTCCCCAGCTGGTTTTAAATATAAGAGGTGAAACTCTGCCCTTAGCATCAGTTATGCTTGCATAGGTATGTGTGCAGGTATTCCTGTCTGCCTTTAGCAAAAACAGATCATCCAGTGATGACAGACGTGGTTTTAGATTTCCTGAATCAAGCTCACCTGCAAACTTCAGATTGTAAGGTGCCTCCATAGGCTCTGCTTGTTCAAGTCCTAGCGCCTTGAGTGTTTTAGGATCAGGTGGGAGATAACCTAAAAAGAGTATCGGAATATAGCCTAAATTATTCTTTATATATTCTTCAAAAGCTGGATTGTCAGTATAACTGCTAGGATTTTCAAGATAAATAACAATTGCCGCATAGCGGGTTTTGTCTATAAGAGCAAAATTGAAGCGGTTAACATCAACTGTGTCTACCGCATACCCCAAATACTCAAGCGGAGTTGTCACACGGGTGTGTGATGAACTCATAAGCTTGCTTGTATAGTTTGAATCATAAAAGGTTAGTACTCTCTTTGGCACAGGATAGATATAACTTGTGCCAAAGCCATTTAACAGTCCATCAGAGACGTATGGAGTGTAGCCCGACTTTACAATCTTTTTTGCAAGTTCTGCTCTAGCCTCCAAAGAGGTATCCTGAAGATAATCAATGGCTATGATCTCAACCCCTTTATTTTTTATTTTTGACAGGGCTGACCTGAGCCATTCTCTATCTTCAGAAGATACATCAGTATAGGAACCATCAGCAGCATTGTAACCCTTATAAAGAGATTCAAAGGCAACTGCCTGAGGTTTAAAATTCAGTGAGTCAAAAATCTCAAAACCACGATTTAAAATAAGATCTGGTGATTTTTTATGGATAGCATTGACTATTCTGGCAAGGCCTTCTACCTGTTTATTGTAGAAGTTTGGATCCTGCTCACGGTCAGCATACAGATTAAAACTGTCAAGGGTATCTAAAAACAGACCGTCAAAACCTGCTTTTCTAAGTTCTGAAGCCTTTTTTACAAGGTACTCCATCCAGTCTTTTGAACTTACGTCCATTACCGCACTGTCCCAGTCGTCATTATGACTTTTTACTGAGCTTTTAAGCTTCTTTGGAACTTCTGAGTCAAACTCACCCACAGAAAGGTAGGCATAAACTTTTGTACCTGAAGCCTTAAGCTGATTTAACTGTTTTCTGGTTATGTTTTTTGGCTCTAAAACCGCACGATCATAGTCAATTAGTTCTCTTACTGAATCTACGTCGTTGTAGTAAAAGCAAATGGAGGGAGCTGACTTTGCATGTGCGCAAAACAACACGCTAAGCACAGTCAGCGCAAACAGAACTGCTAACTTTTTCACTCTTCATACCCTGATAAACTGTTGAAGCTTATCTTTTTATAAGACAGAAAATATATCTGTATGGGCAGTATCGCTATAATCATCCATATGATGAACTAAATCTACTATCACATAAGATATACATACAGCAAAATCTAATTATTTTTATATATAAACCGCAAGCTTTTGCTATCCGGCAACTGTATTTATAGAATAATATTTATTATCTGAGGTGAATTTTATCAGATTTGTTATTATATGCCTTATGGTATTGGCAATAAAGTGATCTACATTTTACTTTGCACAGATTGAGCTTGACGGGATTTTTATTTGAAAAGCTTCAATCTTAGCTGACAGATCCTTTTTGCATATGCATGACGCGTTTGAAAATAAACTGACGTGATTCTGAGAATATCTTACTGCTTTATGGGGGTACCCTTAGAAAAATTGAACGGATCTCCTCATCTGTTCTGAAAGGCTGTCACTCTTATTTAGATTTAGAAAAACTGTGTAAACCTTATACCAAGGTCTTTTGAAGTGCACTTTTGTGCCTTTTTAGGATTATTTATGACCGCCATTTCTGCAAGGCGGTCAGCATCATTTGGTTATCCTGCCCAAAAGGCGGATTGCAGATCTGAGATCTATAGAGAAAGGTACTGTTCTATAAAGGCAATCACATTCTCTACGCCTTCGTTTTTCTTGAGATTTGTAAATGTCCATGGAAGGGATGGTCGCATCTTATTGGTATCCCTTTCCATTACCTCAAGACTTGCTCCCACATATGGGGCAAGATCAGTCTTG
>JBJEWX010000056.1:0-3280 GCA_051885275.1 Succinivibrio sp.
GATGCTTTTACCGGTCTTGTAAAGGATGATAAAGAGCGTACTAACCAGCCAGACAATTCTGGCACTTCATCTTACGTTAGATTCAAAGGCTGAGAATAAGGATCAAGAGGTGGGATCATGCAGGCTTTTAAAACCTCAATTGAGACAAAATTTAAAAACCGCAGTTTACAGGTAGTAAAAAACGCCAATATTCTTGGGGCTGAATTAAATGAAGGAATCAGTATTCCTTTTATTCTGTCTTTAGATTTTATTAATGAGCAGAGATTAAACCTGACAAAGCTGAAGTCTCTTTTATCAGAGGAAATCACAGTTACGCTCAGGCAGCTGTCTTCAGATCCTCTTGCCAACAGAAGTTATACCCGCACCCTGCACGGTATCATTACCAATTATGAAGAGTGCGGCGTCTACAGCAAAGGTATTGGTGAGAAGGCCAAAATGTACAGATACAGCCTTACCATCAGACCTGAAATAGTTAAGCTTGCAAATTCTAACGGAAACAGAAGCTTCACAGATAGTACAGTAACTGATGTAATCAAATCCATACTCAGTGAGTACAGTATTGACTGCGACTTAGACAATCCTAAGCTTTGGACAGACAAACCTTTATTTAACTCTCTTGTATTCACTCAGGCAGATGAGTCTGATCTGGATTTTTTAAATAATCTGTGCAGTGATTTTGGTATCAACTACACGGTTGAATACAACAGGGAAAAAGATAATAACAAGATTGTTTTTTCAAGAGGCTACCTGACAGGCATAGGTTTTGACAAAACTCTCAGTGTACAGATAAATCCTACTAAAAGCTCCTTCTTTGATGAACATACTCTAGAGGATATAGTTTCATCAGGCTCTCTGCCTTATGATGTGAAGAACAATGAGAAGCTTAAGGATTATACCTATGCCTTTAACTTTCTTTTAAATGATACAGATTCAGACAATGACAGAAAGCAGGTGATTGATTACTGCAGGAAGTCAAGACTTGCACTCATTGAAAACCTTTCTGATAAAACTCTTATCAGGGCAAACGATCTTAACTATGAGCCTGGTGCAATTCTTAGAGTTCCTGATTATGACGATACTGCCTATTACACTGTTTTAAGATCACATATAAAAATCTTTTCACTAGGAGAAGATCCTGCAGTAAGTGAATTCTCATTTATGCAGACAGTTTCGTGTCTTTCCAAAAAGAATACTGATATTCTTGGTGCTGTGGCTAATCTCTCAAGAGTTACTCCAGAGAGTAAACCATCTGACCTTAGACTTGTTGAGTCAGAATGTGAAATCAGGCGTAAAAACCATAAACCTGCTCTATCCTCAGGCTCTAACACCTCTTTCTGCGTGGGTACTGTCTGTGATGAAACAGGCAGTTCAACTGCAACAGATGGCAGAAGCTTTGTTCCTGCAAAGGGTGGAGATGGTTCTATTCCAACCAAGTTCTATCTGCAGGTGGAAGACAGTGATAAACCTGTAATTGTTCACTATCTAAATTCTAATGGCAGCTCTGGCAATTATTTAACCGGTTTTCCTAAAATCGGTCAGAAGGTAGTTGCCATAAAAACCGGCGGTAACTATCTTTTTTACGCTTATCTGCCAATCAGCAATACCATTGATGTTATTCCTAAAAACTTTCAAAACTTTATGGCCTATAACCACTCTCTTTTTGGTGAGTCTGTACTGAAAAATGAATCTATTTATCAGGGTTTTGGTAATAGCGGTTTTACTGTTACAAAATTTAAAAGCCAAAGTGAAAGGATTGGATCATATATTCTTCAGGGAACTATTGATTCTTTTATTGATACCTGTGTTTTTAATTTTGATGATCTTGGCATCTACGAAAGATACAACACTGCAAAGTTCAGTTTGCAGAACGGTTCTTTGGTAACCTGCAGTTCTGCTGTAAATACTGTGCTTTCAAATCTGAAAACTGCCCGTGCCGAATACCTTACAGCAAAAGAAAAGAATGACAGTGACAGTCTTGAAAAGAAGAGAAAGGCATTAGAAGACGCATACAATGATCTTAAGACTGTTTCTGACAATATCATTAAGGCAGTTAATGATAACGGCAGGAACGATTATATAAAAGAATATTCAGAGGAAAACTCTAACAGCACACCTGATAATAACAATAATCCAGTAGACAGAAATGTTTCAGCTTTAAATAAAGGAATTATAAGCATAGACGATAAAACTGGAGATGTGGCCATAAAGTCAAAAAATAATATCATTTTCAGTGGCAAATGCGTTTCAATCAAAGCCGAGAATATCACAATCAATGCTGACGGTGATAAAGGTGTAAAAATAAGCGCTGACTATGGTATCAGTCTCAATTCTAATGCCTCCTCAATTAGCATGAATCCTCGTAAGATAGCTATGGGAGTAAGACGTTGCTACATATCCGACCTTCCATATGACAGCAGCTTTTCAATTGGTGATGACATAAAAATATCCGCAGTAAATGTAAAAACAAGTTCCCTTCTTTCAGCTTCAATGTCAGACGCTTTTGGAGCCTCAATCAAGACTTCATCAGGAAAAGCATCAGTTTCTGGATTGGAAATAGCGGTAAAAACCTTAAAAAAGGCAGAAGCTGTAAAAAATCTAATCAAAATCGGCTTAAAAGCAACTGATTTCCTTAACCTGATAAAGGATATGGATAAGAGCAAAAATAATACTAGGAATACCGATTCTAAGATTGGAGTAACAATTTCTCAAAAAACTATAAATTCAGCTTACAGCATTACTGAAAAGATATTAGATATTAAAGAGAAGATTAATAAAGACTCTGAAACAAGTGCCCTAGTAAAAGCTATTGACTGGATGATTACAGGAATTGATCTCTTATCAATGTGTTACGAAACTGTTGAGTCAATTGTGGTGGTTTCTCTTAATAACAGTGCAGCTGAAAAATACAAAAGTCGATATCAAAAGAAATGCTATATGTCACCTCAGGACTGGGTAAAGTTTAGCTTCTTTATGACTAAGACTGTGCTTGCAACAATACAGGCTTCAATCAAAACCATATCATACATCAGAGGTGTAGGTACCGAAAAAGGAGGTATCACCATAACTCCTAATGAAGCTAAATTAGAGGCACCTTCTATCAACCTTGATGCAGTAACCATCTGTCAGGATAAGAGTGTCTTATTTGGCCAGGCTAATCCAGCTGCAAATGCTGCAGGTCAGCAGCAGGGTCAGCAACAGGGTGGTCAGCCTCAGCAACAGGGTGGTCAGCCTCAGCAACAGGGTGGTCAGCCTCAGCAACAGGGTGGTCAGCCTCAGCAAC
>JBJEWX010000057.1:0-3268 GCA_051885275.1 Succinivibrio sp.
ATCAAGGTTGATATTGATGGTGTAAATCTCTTTAACAAGCAGAAGACCCTTACCGATGAAGAGGCAAAGGATGCTCTAAAGCAGATTATCAAGGTTTTTGATAAACCGGCTCTTGAAGCAAAAAAGACTGAGACTGCAAAGGAAGCTGAAGCTGTAAGTGATGATAAAGAGCAGATTTTAAAGCCTAAGTATACCTACCCTGAGCTTACTATTGATCAGGTCGTTGATCTTGTATACGTATCTCTGACAGGTTATAGCGTATCAAATTTTGAGGGATTTGTTTCCTACCATTATGTTAAGGTTCACACCTACACCTATCTGCCAAATCCTGTTCAAAGAGAAGTTACAGAGCCTGTAGTTGAGGTTAAGGTGGATGGATACCCTCTGTTTACTGTTGTAGGTTATGTGCCTGAGGATGTAGTAAAACAGTATGCTGACACTCTGCGCAGCAAATTAAACGAAAAGCAGGAAGATTAAAATTTAGACCTCAGTAAAGATATCTGATCTGCAGGTGCATCTTGAACCACTCTTTGTGGCAGTTGATCAGATATCAGTTTTCAGTTCTCACCTCTCACCCAAACATTTTTTCTGAGCCTAAAGGCAGGATTTATACCTTAAATCCAGGTTGCAATAATACAATAGTCTTATGACTAATTTAAGTTTGATACGAGCAGGCCCATAGCCTTAAATCACAATGCTCAAGAGCAAGGATAGGTTAAACAGTATCAATTCTCTTTAGAACATATTTCAAATTTGTTAAAATAGGTGCAAATTTTTATTTATTGACAAATTTAATATGCAAGAATCAATTTTACGTAAATTAGAAGCCTTAGTAGAGCGCCATCAGGAAGTTGAACAGTTGTTAAGTCAGCCTGATGTAATCTCTGATCAGGATAAGTTTAGAGAGCTAAATCGCGAATATTCTCAGTTACAGGTTACTGTATCTGCATACAAGGAATACACCACTGCCTCAGAGGATCTTAAAGAGATGGAAGAGATGCTCAAAGGTGATGATCCTGATATGCAGGCTATGGCTCAGGAAGAAATTGAGCCTACCAGGGAAAAACTAGAGAAACTATCCCATGAGCTGCAGTTACTCCTGTTGCCGCATGACAAGAGGGATGACTGTAACTGCTTCCTTGAAATCAGAGCTGGTACCGGTGGTGATGAGGCTGCACTATTTGCAGGTGATCTCTTCAAAATGTATTCTCACTATGTTGAGGCAAAAGGCTGGCAGCTTGAGATTGTATCTGAATCAGAAGGCGAAATGGGTGGCTATAAAGAGCTTATTGCCAAGCTTTCAGGTGAAGGTGCCTACGGTTATATGAAGTTTGAGTCAGGCGGTCACCGTGTTCAGCGTGTTCCTGCAACTGAAACTCAGGGTCGTGTTCACACCTCAGCCTGTACCGTGATGGTTCTGCCTGAAATTCCTCCTGCTGATGCACCGGTTATAAATCCTGCAGATCTGAGAATTGATACATTCAGATCATCAGGTGCAGGTGGTCAGCATATTAACAAAACTGATTCTGCTATCCGTATCACCCATCTACCTACCGGTATTGTAGTGGAGTGTCAGGATCAGCGCTCTCAGCATCAGAACAGAGCCCGTGCAATGGAAGTTTTATACTCTCGTCTGGCCCAGTTAGAAGAGGATAAGCGCAATGCTCAGGCAACCGAAATGCGTCACAGCATTCTCTCCTCAGGTGATCGCTCTGACCGAATCAGAACCTATAATTTCCCTCAGAGCCGTATAACAGATCATCGTATCAATCTTACCGTATACAGACTAGATGAGGTTCTCTCTGGAGAGCTAGATTTAATTCTTAAGCCTGTAATCGAGGAGTTCAAGGCAGAGCAGTTAGCTCAGATGGCCTCACAGGGCGCTCTGTAGTGATAACCATTAAAAAAGCCTTAGATGACGCTAGGCGTGAGCTTAGCGTCAGCAGAGTAACCGACTGTCCCTCACTTGAGGCATCCCTTCTTTTATCACATATAACTGGCTATTCTAAGGTTCAGTTAATCACTCACGACTGTGATTTATTGTCACCTGATAACTATTCGCTATATCAGAAGCTTATTAGCAGGCGAAAAACCGGCTATCCTGTGGCCTACCTTACAGGCCACAAGGAATTCTGGGGGCTTGATTTAAAAGTAACTGAGGCTACTCTCATTCCAAGACCTGATACGGAAACCCTGGTACAAAGTGCCCTAGATGCCTGTGTTAGTGGTAAAGTTCTGGATTTGGGAACTGGAAGTGGAGCAATTATACTTGCACTGAAAAGTGAATATGGCGACTCGATTGAGGCTTATGCCTGTGATTATTCAAAAGCTGCTCTTGAGGTGGCAATGAGTAATGCGCAAAGCCTCAAGCTTAAGGTTAACTTTATTCATTCTGACTGGCTGTCTTCAATTGACAGATCATTAAGATTCTCGCTTATTGTGTCAAATCCACCCTATATAGAAAAGGATGATCCACATCTATTGCAATCCTCACTTCCCTTTGAGCCGATAACAGCACTAGCCTCAGGTGCAGATGGTCTTGATGATATCAGGATTATTGCGGAAAAATCCTTTGCTTTTCTCAATAAGGGGGCTCCTCTGATGATAGAGCACGGATATAAGCAGGCACAGGCCGTATGTGAAATCTTTAAAAGCTTCGGATATGTGAATGCACACAGCATACAGGATCTAGAAGGGCGTGACAGAGTAAGCATCGCATACCGCCCATAAAACAAACGGTATTAGGATCATCTCCTAATACCGCTAACACCTTGTGTTTGATGATTGTTTATAAATACCTTACTGAAAAACATTATAGGGGTTTACCCTGGATAATAATTTGATATAGATAAAAATTTTATAAAAATTACCCATGTCTGCCATATCCTGTCAAAAACAATATGCTGAAACTAGGTGTCTTAAATCAGAAATCTCCTTTTTGCGTAAGAACTGATAAAACTATTCAGTATATTGTGCCAAAAGGTTATTTGCCTCAAAGAAATATTTTCGTTTTTCAATAATATTAGAACTCAGTTTAATTCTTTATAAGGGGTAAATATGAAGCTTTCACATTTATTATCAGGTTTTGTTCTTTGTGTATCACTTAGTGCAAACGCACAGATAAATCAGAATCTACAGTATCTTCCGACATTTGACCAATGGGTGGAGCATGCTAATATCCTAAAAAAATACTGGCTTCATCCCGATGCTTTTGGAGTACCAGCAGGTAACTTTCCAACCTGGCGCTGCAACAACGGTAAACTTAGAA
>JBJEWX010000058.1:0-3260 GCA_051885275.1 Succinivibrio sp.
ACCCATACATAAGGAGCAGCCTGGGATCTCAACACGGGTTCCAGCCTTGCCCAGTACTGATAAAAGCCCTTCATCTGACAGTTCCTTTCTGTCCATGCGGGTAGGAGGGGTCATCCAGAGACGTACAGGCACCTCTGATTTTAGATCTTTTAAAATCTCAGCAGCAGCTCTGTAATGACCGATGTTGGTCATGCAGGAGCCAACAAACACTTCATCAATCTTAGTGTCTGAGACCTCTGACAGAAGACGTGCATCATCTGGATCATTTGGAGCACATACGATAGGCTCCTTGATTTCATCACAGTTAATCTCAAGAACTGCAGCGTATGAACAATCCTTATCAGCCTCAATAAGTGTAGGATTATCAATCCACTCCTGCATCTTCTCTGCTCTGTTAAGCAGCGCATCCTTCGACTGATAGCCATCCTCTGCCATCTTTCTTAAAAGAGCAATGTTAGACTTAAGATACCTGGTAACCGACTCTTTTGACAGGGCGATTGCACAGGCAGCTGCAGAACGCTCTGCAGATGCGTCTGCAAGTTCAAAAGCGTGCTCCACACTCAGATCTTCAAGACCTTCAATTTCAATGATCTTGCCTGAGAAAATATTCTTTTTGCCCTTCTTCTCTACAGTAAGCAGCCCCTTTTTGATTGCAAAATAAGGGATTGCATGTACCAGATCACGCAGGGTAATACCAGGTTTTCTCTTTCCTACAAAGCGGACAAGTACTGATTCTGGCATATCAAGTGGCATAATTCCGGTTGCAGCTGCAAAGGCTACAAGACCAGAGCCTGCCGCAAATGATATACCAAGAGGCATTCTGGTATGTGAGTCACCGCCGGTTCCTACTGTATCAGGCAGACACATTCTGTTTAACCAGGAGTGAATGACACCATCTCCAGGGTTTAAGGCTACACCGCCTCTTGAGTGGAAAAACTTTGGCAGTGTGCTGTGGGTTACAACATCAACTGGCTTTGGATATGCTGCAGTATGACAGAAGGACTGCATTACCATTGGAGCTGAAAACTTAAGACATGCAAGATCAATAAGCTCATCGCGGGTCATTGGACCTGTAGTGTCCTGTGAACCTACAGTTGTAATAACAGGCTGACAGTACTGACCTGGGCGTACCCCTTCAAGTCCGCAGGCTCTGCCTACTATCTTCTGGGCTCTGGTGTAACCGCCTGTAGCCTTTACCTCCTTTGCCCTGGCAAAAACCTCACTTGGAGCTCTGCCTAAATATTTTAAGGCTTTGTCAGTAAGATCCTTTCCTATAATAAGTGGAATTCTGCCGCCTGCTCTAACCTCATCTAAAAGAGTATTGGTCTTTAAGGTAAACTCTGATAAAACCTCTCCGGTTCCATGTCTTGTAATGGTGCCGTCATATACGTTCAGATCAACAACATCCCCTGAGTTTAGCTTGGAAACATCAGCTTCAATTGGCAGAGCACCTGAATCTTCAAGAGTTGTGTAGAAAATAGGGGCGATTTTTCCACCTACAACCACACCGCCTGCTCTTTTGTTTGGTACACCTTCAATATCATGACCAATATGCCAGATAAGTGAATTTGCAGCAGATTTTCTAGATGATCCTGTACCTACAACATCACCTACAAACATTAAAGGATATCCTGCACTCTTTAGTTTCTCAATTGTTGAAACAGGACCCTTTACGCCTTCAACATCAGCTTTTAGATCCTCTCTTGAGATTTTATACATTGCAAGTGCATGAAGCGGAATATCTGGGCGTGACCAGGCATCCGGAGCAGGTGAAAAATCATCCGTATTGGTTTCACCGGCTACTTTGAACACTGTTAAAGTAACGCTCTTTGGATAGGTTTCTCTTTTGGTAAACCAGGTTGCATCAGCCCATCTTTCAATCAGTTTTCTGGCAGATGCATTTCCCTTGTCGGCAAGCTTTGCCACATCGTCAAATGCGTTGTAGATTAAAAGAGTGTTCTCAAGAGCCTCCATCGCATCCTCTGCTAAGGCAGGATCTTCTAAAAGAGAAATCAGATATGAAACATTAAAGCCACCTTTCATGTTTCCAAGAAGGGCAACTGCTGTCTTTTTGTCTACTACAGGACTTACTGTTTTTCCTGTGGCTACCTCATAAAGAAAATCAGCCTTAACTTTTGAGGACTCATCCACACCAGGATTTACGCGATCTTTAAGCAGATGCATCAGTTCCTGCTCTGAGCCTACAGGAGGTGTTTTTAACAGTTCAACAAGCTCTTTTGTAAATTCCACATTCAAAGCCAGAGGCTCAATGCCTGCACTCTTGCGCTGCTCGGCCTGCTCATAATATTTCTGAAGATAGTTTGCCATTTTAAGGTACACCTCTTGTATTTTTATCTTATTGAACTCCAGTTAAAAAACTGACCTGGATCAGTCTTTCTGCCAGGAGCGACTTCACTGTGTCCTGCGATATTGTTTTTTACACACGGATATGATTTTTTTATAAGAGCTACAACTTCTTTTAAGCTCTCATACTGTTCTATAGTGTATGCGCTATCATCACTTCCCTCAAGTTCAATCCCAATTGAGTAGTCGTTGCACTCTTTATGCCCATTGTATTCAGATCTTCCTGCATGCCAGGCTCTGTCTAGGAATGATACATACTGTGTAATTATCCCCTGCCTGTTTATGAACAGATGAGTTGATACTTCAAGTGCAGCTACTTCCTCAAAATAAGGATGAGCTTTTGGATCTAAGGTTCCTGTGAAAATGTCATCCACATAATGCCCGCCAAATACCTTCGGTGGCAGGGATATACAATGAATCACGATTAGAGAGATTTCAAAACCGACTGGTCTTTTGCCGTATCTTTTGACAGGAACCTGGCGGACACCTTCAATCCAGCCAGATTTGATGGTAAGCATATTATATTGAAACCCTAGAAAGCAGCCAGAGCCTTTTTGGTGTCAAGAAAATCAATGGCACTGTCAGTCTTGCTTCCAGGCTGTTTGTTAAATTCTATAATCTCATAGTTTGCAGGATCTGACAGGAATGCTCTTAACAGGCGGTTATTCAGATCATGACCGGTCTTGTAAGCTCTAAAACAGCCTAGGATGCTGTGTCCGCTCATGTACAAATCGCCAATGGCATCTAAAAGCTTGTGCTTTACAAACTCATTGTCATAACGCAGTCCTTCAGGATTGATAACTCTGTTTTCATCAAGAACAACAGCATTATCCAAAGAACCGCCCAGTGCCAGATTATGCGCATGCATAAATTCAACATCTCTCATGAAACAGAAA
>JBJEWX010000059.1:0-3248 GCA_051885275.1 Succinivibrio sp.
AGAGGAGAACAGCTTTACGCTCAGATAGACAGATACAGATATAAAAACTAGACTCGCCCCCCCCCAACAATGGCTTTAAATTATAGCTGTCAAACAAGCTATATACAAAAGAGGTAAAGGGCCTTCCTATACTTAACTGCCAATAGCCCTGTCCCCTCAAATCATGATAAAGTGAATCATGGGAGTCAGTTAAATTAAAGTAGCCAAAACCATAGGCTAAAAAGCCAAAGGTCAGAGTCAGGATCAGAGCTAATTTCATCAGCTCCTTATCAATAACTTTATCAATTAGAGAAAATAAATTTGCTGTAGACGGTAAATTCATAAATCACCTATTACCTATGATCAACTTTCTTGGTTATATAGTCACCAAGTAACTGTGTAGCCTGAACCATCAGGATAAGAATAATAACAGTCATTACCATTACAGGCATCTGAAAGCGCTGATATCCGTATCGGATCGCAATATCGCCAAGTCCGCCGCCACCGATTGTACCTGCCATTGCAGAGCATCCAATAATCACAATTACAGTAAGAGTAAAATTCTGTACAAGCTCAGGAAGTGCCTCAGGTAGCAGAACCTTTCTAATTATTCTGACAGGACTTGCGCCCATTGACTGAGCAGCTTCAACTAAACCGTAGGAAACCGTGCGAAGTGAGGTTTCTACAAGTCTGCCTAAAAAAGGAATAGTAGAAATGGTAAGAGGAACAATTGCAGCTGTTGTTCCAATACTTGTACCTACCAGCATCTTTGTAAGAGGAATAATGGCTACCATTAAAATGATAAAAGGCACTGAACGAAGCGCATTGACTACAGCACCTAAAACAGAATAAAAAACCGGTGAATACCAGAAATAGCCTTTTGAGGTTACTAGCAGAATCACGCCTAGAGGAACTCCAAATACAATGGAAATTGCAGTTGCCAAAAATACCATATAGGCAGTATCCAGGGTACCCTCTAAAAGCAGCATGGTTATCTTGCTTGCATATGGAGTAAAACCAAGTGATGTTAACAGCTCAATCATAATTTATCTCTCACCTGCCTGATAGCCTAAAAGTCTTACCTTGTAAACTCTTTTGCCGATTTCTTCATAGGCCTGTTCTATCTGCTCTTTTTCACCTTCAACAGATACTATAAGAATACCAAGGGGCTCATTGTGAATATGATTTATCTGCCCGGCCATTATACCTATCCTGACATTTAGTTTCATTGCAACCTCCACAATGACAGGATCTTCAGCTCTCTCACCTAAGAACAAAACCTCAAACCAGGCTTTTGCCCCCTCCTCATAAGTCTCAGACAAGGTTGTGTATTCTAAAAGATCGTTGAGATCTTTTCTTACTACTGCACTAACCAGCCTTTTTGTCAGAGCTTTTTGAGGATTTGCAAAAACATCTATGGTTCTTCCCATTTCAGAGATTAAGCCTTCGTCAATTACAGCCACTCTGTCACAGCATTCCTTTATAACCTCAAGCTGATGGGTAATAATTACAATTGTAAGATTCAGCTTCTCTTTTAAGTCGCATAACAGTTTTAGAATTGAGCTTGTAGTTTTAGGATCAAGTGCTGAGGTTGCCTCATCACACAGCAGGATCTTTGGATTTGTGGCAAGAGCTCTTGCTATACCCACGCGCTGTTTCTGTCCGCCTGAAAGCTGTGAAGGGTACACATCGGCCTTATCAGAAAGTCCAACCATTGACAGAAGTTCTGAAACTCTTTTGTCAATCTGCTCTTTACTCAGGCTCTTATCCATTTCAAGGGGAAAGGCGACATTTTTTGCAACAGTCATTGAGGAAAGCAGATTAAACTGCTGAAATATCATTCCGATAGAACGTCTGACATTACGCAACCTGCTTTCTGAATAGGAAGTGATGTCCTCACCATCTATGATAACTCTGCCCTCAGTTGGGGTCTCTAGCATATTGATAATTCGGATGAGTGTGGATTTACCAGCTCCTGAGAGGCCGATAACACCGAAGATCTCGCCCTTTTTGATATTTAAATCAATTCCCTTAAGAGCATGGAGAGTCTTTTTATGACCAAGCTGATAGATTTTATGAATATTTTGAAGTTGAATCATAGGAAATATTCTATAAAGCAAAAGAGAGTCTAAAAGAAAAACTCTCAAAATATAATAATTTTCTTTGATGTAGCTGTTATTTATTCTATCACACAAACTGCAATGAGCATTAACCTTAGGGCTCCACAGTTTTCCTGATTAGAGCTTAATGCCTTTTGTTCTGTCTTAAAGAGAGATTTATTGCAGCTTTTTGAAATGAGGGACTGCCCTACAAGGCTTTCTTGTTTTATTGTTGTCTAAGAATGAACGAAGAGCATCAATTCTATGTTATATTACGCGTGTTATATCAGCGTTAAAGTTAAACTGATAGAAAAGGTATTCTGTGATCAGATAATAACAGATAGCTGTGAAGTTTAGTACAACAAAAATAATCACTGGCACAGCAGTAGTAATTCTCAGGATTTGCAATGGCTTTTGGTTTCTTTAAAAAAAATTCTCAGGACAGTAACAAAGCGATATCAAATATCTTTAAAAAGATACAGCTGAATCAGAATGTAACCTTTAATAACAGGAGCTTATCTCATAATTTTGACAATGAGCCACGCTTTTCAAATCATGAGGGCATTCTTTCACAGGAATACAGTGGCTCGAGTGCCGAGCTGCATGAAGATACCTCTCTCTCCCAGAATCAGCAGACTTTTAATACTCAGAATCAGGATAACGACAATCCTTATAAAACAGGCAATGAAAGCAGAGAAAGCACTATGGCTTCTCAGGATATCTTTGCTCAGGTACAGAATGTTGCAGCTTCTGCAAATAAAACTCAGGAGAATACCCCTCAAGAGCCTGTTAAATACGCCTATGGTCCTACCAAAGAACAGCAGGAGCGAAAGAGTTTTTACACCTATCCCAAAAATGAAACCTACCTAAATGAGGATGGTAGAGACAGCGGTCATCTTTACATTGCTCCAGGTGAACCATTAAAACCTATCAGAAAACGTACCGAAGAGTCACAGCCGTTACAGACGGATATATTTGCAGATAATGGCGTAGCTCCTCCCTAACAAAAAAGAAGGAATTATGTTAAGATGCTAGATTCTTAGAGAAGCATGTTGATTTTATCAGTTCAGTGTGTATCTTAGTTATATTTGGGAAGTAAGTGATTGAATTTGTATGGAGTCTTTTAAGCTGATTCCAGGTTTTCTAATAAAGCTCCCCTATATCTTTTTT
>JBJEWX010000060.1:0-3186 GCA_051885275.1 Succinivibrio sp.
GGATCTTGATAATTACAAGGAGCTTTTAGAGAAGAGCGAGACTCCTTCTTTAACACCAGAGTCAGCCGAACAGCTTATCAAGGATGCTCATCTTATCAATCCAATCTTTGTGGATTGTACCTCATCAGAGGCTCTTGCCTTAGATTATGTAAACTATATGAAAGCAGGCTACCATGTGGTAACTCCAAGCAAGAAAGCCAATACCGGCTCTTACGAGTACTATACTGAGCTTCGCAATACAGCCCGCGCTCAGCACAGAAGGTTCTTGTATGAGGCTAATGTCGGTGCTGGTCTTCCTATCATCAATACAGTTCAGAATGAGCTTGCTGCAGGTGACAGCCTGATTTCTTTCTCAGGAATTCTCTCAGGTACCCTGTCATATATCTTTGGTCTTGTAGAAGATGGTATGACCCTTTCTGAAGCAACCAGAAACGCTTATGAAAAGGGCTTTACTGAGCCTAATCCAAAAGATGATCTTGACGGAATGGATGTGGCAAGAAAGCTGTTAATTCTTGCCCGTGAGTGCGGAATGAAACTTGAACTTTCTGATGTTGAGGTTCAGGGTGCTGTTCCTGCCGAGTATCTTAAGGGTGCTGACGCTCAGGAAGTTATCAGCAACATCAAGAAGGCGGACTCTGAATTCAGTGCCATGGTCAACAAGGCTAAGGCTGAAGGAAAGGTTCTTCGCTATGTTGGCTCCATTAAAGATGGAAAGTGTACCTGTTCTGTTCAGGCAGTAGGTCCTGATCAGGCTCTGTTCAAGGTTCGTGACGGTGAGAACGCTCTTGCTCTTACAACTGCCTACTATCAGCCAATTCCTCTTGTAATCAGAGGCTATGGCGCAGGTACAGCAGTTACCGCAGCTGGTGTACTTGCTGATGTTCTGCGTCTTCAGAACTGGGCACATGAGGAATAAGCATGACTAAGATATTTAAGGCATATGCTCCTGCATCAGCAGCAAATCTCTCTGTTGGCTTTGATCTGCTAGGTGCTGCGTTAAAGCCTATAGATGGCGCTATTTTAGGCGATGAAATTACAATTTGCCAAAGCGAGGAGCCTGGCTGCTCTGTAAGTATTTGTGGAAAGTATGCCCACAAGCTGCCAAGCGATCCAAAAAAGAATATTGTTTATGATGCTTACCTTATGTATAAGGAGGAGCTCGATAAAAGAGGTCTTAAAACCCTAAATGTGCATATGGAGCTGTCAAAGAATCTCCCTGTGTGCTCGGGTTTGGGATCTTCTGCAGCTAGTGTTGTAGCTGCGGTTGTAGCTCTTGATGCGATTCATTCAGAGGTTCTTGGCAAAAACGGCTGCCTTGAACTTATGGGTAGACTGGAAGGTAAAATCTCTGGTTCTATTCACTACGACAATGTTGCTCCATGTTATTTTGGTGGTCTGCAGCTTATTGTTCAGGAAAATGGTGTTATCTCTACCACTCTTCCGGATTTTGACAACTGGTATTTTGTCTCCTGCTTCCCGGGTATCAAAGTATCAACAAATGCCGCAAGACAGATCTTACCAAAAGAGTATTCAAGAGCTGATGTTATAAGCTTTGGAAGACGTCTTGCAACCTTCGTTAATGCCTGTCACACAGGTGATGACAAGCTGGCCTCATCATGCCTTGTAGATGTGATTGCAGAGCCATACCGTGCATCACTTATCCCAGGCTTTACACAATCTCGTGAGTATGGTGCATCCATTGGAGCACTGGCCACAGGTATCTCAGGCTCAGGCTCTTCAGTATTCTCTGTATTTGAAGATCTTGAAAAAGCCAATATGATGAAGGAATATCTTGAAAAGAATTTTATTGCAAATGAAGACGGATTCTGTCATGTATGCAAGATTGACAGAAGAGGTGCCTTTGCAGAGGAAATAGAGGAATAACACATAATGGAATTATTTAATTTAAAAGATCATAACGAACAGGTTTCTTTTGCACAGGCTGTGGTTAAGGGAATCGGAAAAGATCAGGGATTGTTCTTTCCAGATCATATTGTTCCTCTAGATAATGTTGATGAGTTGTTAGATCTGCCATTAGTAGAGAGATCTCAGAAGATCCTGCGTCATTTAATTCAGGATGAGATCCCAGAGCTTGAGAGCATTATTGCAGACGCATTTACCTTCAAGGCTCCAATTGTAAAGGCAGATGAAAACGTATATGCCTTAGAGCTGTTCCACGGACCAACCCTTGCCTTTAAGGATTTTGGTGCCCGTTTCATGGCCCGAGTATTAGGTGCAGTACGCGGAGATAAGCATCTTACTATTTTAACTGCAACCTCAGGTGATACTGGTGCGGCTGTTGCAGACGCATTTTATGGTCAGAACGGTATTGATGTTGTGGTTCTCTATCCTAAGGGAAAGATTTCTGATCTTCAGGAGAAACTGATTGCAACACTTGGAAAGAATATCAGAGCTGTACAGGTACAGGGTATCTTTGATGAATGTCAGGATATGGTAAAGACAGCCTTTGATGATCTTGAGTTTAAGCAGACTGTTGGTCTTAACTCAGCAAACTCAATTAACATCAGCCGTCTTTTAGCTCAGGTTGCATATTATTTTGAGGCAGTTGCTCAGTTACCAAAAGAGAAAAGAGAAAAAGTTGTATTCTCAGTTCCTTGCGGAAACTTTGGTAACATCACTGCAGGTCTGATTGCCAAAGCTTTAGGCTTAAAGGCCCGTTTTGTTATTTCATGCAATGCAAATGATACTGTTCCACGTTACCTTAAGTCAGGCAAGTGGGAGCCTCATGCAACTGTTGCAACTCTGTCTAATGCAATGGATATCTCCCGTCCAAACAACTGGCCTAGAGTAGAGGCTTTAGTAAAGATGCAGGGCTGGTCACTTTCAGACTTTGATTTTGGTTCAATGACTGATGAACAGACTGAACAGACCATGCAGGCCCTATACAGGAAGACAGGTTATATTCTTGAGCCTCATGCTGCTATTGCATATCAGATCCTGTCTGACAATTTAAAAGAGGGTGAGACTGGTATCTTCCTAGGTACAGCACATCCAGCTAAATTTAAGAGTGAGGTTGACAGGATCTTAAATATCAACCTTCCACTACCTAAAGCTCTTGAGGATAAGGTTGCCTTAAAGTCCTGCGCAGTTGAAATCCCAGCTGACTACAACACTTTAAGGGCCTATGTTCTAAAAGAGCTGTCATTATAATTTAGACTCCTTTTA
>JBJEWX010000061.1:0-3181 GCA_051885275.1 Succinivibrio sp.
AATTAGAATATTTTTTCCAGTATTCAGAAATTGATTTTGACTTTAATTTTGCGTTGTTTGAAGGAGGGAGCTCATCATTTGCTAAAGCCATGTCCTCGCGCTCTGAGATAATCTTCTCACCTCTTTGCCTTGCAGATTCTTCCTGAAGAGCCTGCTGCTTACTGTCAGCTCTGACAGTTTCCTGTCCTTCAGGAATATTGTTGCTTTTAAGGTACTCATAAGATTTGATCCGCTGTGACATCTTTGAGCTGTTTCTAGATTCAATAAGATCTCTTCTTAATATTTCTCTTCGATTCTCGTCTATATATTTACGGTCAATTGAATCAGGATAGCTCTGGTATTCAGATAAAAAGAAAGCACCGAGCACCATAAAGAAGAACATCAGAAGAAGTCCTATCTGTAAGGTGTGGGTTCTGCGCTTAAAATTATCCTGACTCACAAAGTTCACCTATTCAAAATCGCTCGGATCACCTGCTCCATAGCGAGCTATATTTGGTATTCCATCATCAAATAAAACCACTGTGGTAGGATTTGCGCAAAGCACGCCTCCATCAACAATTGCATCTACAACTGATCCTATTTCATCATTTATAGTTACAGGATCTGACTCTGCTTCCTCACTGCCAGGCAGGATCAGAGAACAGCTCATCAGAGGCTCATCAAGCTGCTCTATAATGGCACTGACAATGGCGTTGTCAGGAACCCTAATACCTATTGTCTTACGTTTCTCGTTCATCAGTCTGCGGGGAACTTCCTTTGTGGCAGGCAGAATGAAAGTATATGCCCCAGGTGTATGGTTCTTCAGTAACCTAAACACACTGTTTTCTACCTTTGCATAAAGGGACAGCTCTGATAAATCCCTGCACAGAAGCGTAAAATTATGATGCTTGTCTACCTGTCTTATTCTGGCGATTCTCTCCATTGCCTGTTTCTGCTCTAACTTGCAGCACAAAGCATAAGCTGAATCTGTAGGAACAACTACAACTCCACCGTCGTTGAGAATTTCACATATCTGCTTGACAAACCTTACCTGAGGATTGTCAGGATGAACACTAATAAACTGCGCACTCATAACTTTCTTTTATAAAATTTATATAATTATTTTCGTCTTTTTACTTTTAATCTTTAGGAAATCTGTATATCTCTTGCTACATTTTAACCGTATTTTATGCTCTTCGTGAATAGTATTACGAAAATTATAAAATTCTCTATAAAAGATCTTTCTTAAAACAGACATCTATTACTTTTGGCTCAAAGACAAGAGATTTTGAACTATTTATTATCAAAGATAAGGCAGCCATTATAGCTGCCTTTTTAAATAAGTGATGACTTAGTCTAGGAATTGAGATTAGCCTGCTCTTCGGCCTGGCTTGCCAATACAGCCTTAGAACTCTCAACTGGCTTATCAGTCTCAGGCTTTTCGCTTTGTACCTTTACTGAAGCTGGAACTTCAATTTTAGTATTTGTAAGCTCCTCATTAGCAACAGGCGGGATAACCAAGGACTGATCTTCCTGATACTCAATATCTAATAAAGCATAAATTTCACGAAGAGGAACTCTTTCAAGAGGGAGACTTGCTCTTCTGCCAAATACACCAGCTGCAAGCATATTGTAGAGAATTGACTCACTCTCAGTTAAGGCCATTGATGAGTTGAGAACCTCAATTTCAATATCGTCAAAGGACCAGATATCGCTGTTAGCCACAAAGAATTCCTTGTTTAGGGTAAGTGACTGTGTATTAGGCAGATATACTCGGATATTGTTCAGTATGGCAAAAGATCTCATCTTGATGCTTGAAATATATGCACACTGTGAATGAGCAACCCATGGCACTCTGCAGATTTCTGAAATCGGGAATGGCAGAACAACAATAACCACTCCAGGAATATCAGGAATAGACAGGGCTGTTGCAAGATCATCAAAGAAGAGTACCTTGCGTGGCTTGATATCCAAAGCTGCAAAATCCTTCAGGGTAACTCCAATATCTCTTAGAGAGCCAACCTTTGCTCTTAAATTCTTATCTAAAAGCACCATTCTTACATTTTCTGTAGGAGGTACAAGCCCTAACTGCAGAAGGTCTCGTCTTATTGGATTTAAATCAAGATATTTGCGCAGGAAACCTAAGATAATAAAACGGTGCTTTTCAAACCACTCGGTATCTACACCTCTGACAGGAATCTGTCTTATCATGTAGCCTGAGTTCTTGTTTTCGCACAGCCACTTGCATACCTGAATGAATCTTGAAAAATCAGCATCATCCAAAGAGGTTATAGCGTGAATATTCTCTATAGCAGAATCAATCAGATCTGGAAGATTCTGTTTTAAAGTCTGTAAACGCTGTAGCGCTGAATGGCACTCAACCAGATGGCCAGCCCATGAGGCAATCTCATCGATTGTTTCAAATACAAGATGAATTGGAACATCAATAGAACCGATTTCAGGATAAGTCTTCTGCAGAAAATCCACCTTACCTGCGGTTAGATCTTTCTTCCAGTCCTCACAGAAATTCTTAAAGGACTCCTTGTTGCTTACCACTTCCTCATCACGGGTAGGTGCTCCAAGATAGATCCTGACAGGCTCAAAAGGCTTTTTGGTTTTTACAGAATCACTAAGCCAGCCAATGATTCTTTCTTTATAAAGTGCATTTACTTCTGCACGAATACTGTTGCGGGTTTTCACTGCTATAGCTCCTCAACGCTTGAAGATACTTTTTTCCTATTATACTGATTTAGAAATAATTTTATTAAGATGTGTATCAAGTATTTTTGCTTAATTTGTGCAATACTCGTCTTTCTTTAAAAAAATCACTCAGCATCTGAGAGCACTCCTGCTCTAAAATTCCCCCAACAACGGTGATCCTGTGATTATGTTTTGGAGAGTCAATAAGACTGAAGGCGGAGCCGCAGGCGCCCGTCTTCTGATCATAGGCGCCAAAGAAGAGATTTGATATTCTTGCATGGATCATTGCCATAGCACACATACAGCACGGCTCTAGGGTTACATAAAGAGAAAACCCCGGCATCCGGTAGTTTTCAGTTACCAAGCCTGCAGCTCTTAAAGCTATAACCTCTGCATGGGCTACAGGATCATGAGTGGTAATGGTCTGATTGAACCCCTCAGCTATAATGCTGCCAGTTGAATCTGTAACCAAAGCCCCAACAGGAACCTCACCTAGGGCTTT
>JBJEWX010000062.1:0-3168 GCA_051885275.1 Succinivibrio sp.
GGAAAGCACATGGGTAATTGGAGAGTGCTTGATGCCCTTTATACCTTAGGGTTTAACTACCCAAAGCGTGAGGCCTACTTTTCAAAGGAATTTGCAAGGTTTGTTTCCCTTGCCAAAAGAGAAAACTGGTCATATGACGACATTTTAGGCTCCTATGCCGGTGCGATGGGTATGGGACAGTTTATGCCATCCTCATATCTTGATTTTGCGGTTGATTTTGATAATGACGGAAAGATCAATCTCTTTAATAACAAATCGGATGCCATAGGCTCTGTCGCAAACTACTTTAAGGAGCATGGCTGGCAGACCGGCAGAGGCATCTGCTACCCTGTTCATATCAACAGTGCCAATGCAAATGAGCTCATGAAAAAACAGTGGGATCTGTCTGTTGACGAACTGTACAAGAGTGGAGCTACCACTAAAGTCAATTTATCTTATGATCAGAATGTAAGACTCTTTAGTTATGACCTTGAGAATGGCTCTAAAAGCTATGTAGTCGGGCTTAATAACTTTAAGACCATTATGAGATACAACACCTCTCCTCTGTACGCAAGAGCTGTATTTGAACTGTCAGAGCATCTTGCAATGAATGTTGATAAGATCAAATTAAAAAATGGTCTTGAAGTGACCAAAAGGAGCAGAAAGCCTTGATTAAAATTAAAGAACTCATTCTTCTGTGTGCGTTAATTGTTCCTTTTGTGCTGCAGGGTTGCTCCTCAAGCGGTCATGGCTCTGCAGGAGGCGGTTATACTTATGGTACTGGTCCTAATAAAACAAAGCCAATGCCTCAGACTCAAAAGGTTAACATTAACGGTATTGGCGGTGCCAAACCTGTTTACGAGAAGCAGCGAAGTGGCGGATGTAATAAGGATTATACCGTCTTAGGCAAGAACTATATGGTATGGAACGGCGCTGATTCATATATTGAAGAAGGTACCGCCTCCTGGTATGGTCCTGGTTTTCACGGTAAAAAGACATCAAACGGAGAGGTCTATAATCAAAAGGGTTTTACCGCAGCCCACAAGAATCTGCCTCTGCCTTCATATCTTAAGGTAACCAACCTTGCTAACGGAAAGAAGGTTATTGTCAGAGTTAATGACAGAGGTCCTTTTGTTGGCACGAGAATCATTGATCTGTCAGAAGGTTCTGCAAAAGCCATAGATATGATTGGCAGCGGAACCTCTAAAGTCAGAATTGAACTTATCAAGGTAAACTCAAATGGCACTTATGCTAATGCCTACGGAATTCCAAGTGGAAGTAATATTTCCACATCCACAGGATCCTCAAGCTCCTCTTCAACAGGCTCTGCAATTACTTCAATTGCAAAGGCGGCAGGACTATCCTCAAGCGCAACTGCAGCCACACAAAAGATTTATACAAAACTCAATGACTATGTCTCATCCGATGTGTTTGAAAGAACCACAAAAAGCAGCACAGTCAAAAAGGTTGCAACAGCCCTGTCTGGCTACTATATTCAGTTAGTAGCCTGCAACTCAGATAAAATGGCAGATGAGATCAGAGCAAATGCCAGTGCTAAAACATCATATCCGGTTTTGGTTTCAAAGCAGGGAAATATAAACAGAGTTTTAGTAGGTCCACTTTCAGAATCTGTTGCTAAAAGTGCACTTACCACGCTTAAGAGAAAAGGGTATACTGATAGCTTTATTAAGCAGTTTTAGAAATACTAATCATTTATAGAAGATATATACGGAACGTAAGATGAATATGAAGAACGCAGTTAAAATCACTTGTCTTGCCATGGCTTTAACACTAAGTGGCAGCTCTTTTGCAAAAGATGACATTCCTAATCCTTTTGCCGGTATGAAAGAGAACAGTTCAGCTGCTGTGCCTGCAGCACAGGGCGTGGCCCCTGCCCCAATTGTGGTTCCTGCTCCTCCTCAGTTTGAGGCCCAGTCATGGGTTCTTATGGATTACTACTCAGGACGTGTTATCTGCGAACAGAATCCTCATGAAAAGATCTGGCCTGCTTCACTGACAAAAATGATGACTGCTTATGTTATCGGTATGGAACTTAAAGCAGGCCGTCTTCGCATGGATGACGATGTAACAATTACTGAAGATGCCTGGTCAAAGAAATATACAGACTCCTCAAAAATGTTCATAGAGGTTGGCCGCACCATCAAGGTTAGAGATCTTGTTCAAGGTATTATCATTCAGTCTGGTAATGATGCCTGTGTTGCTATGGCTATCCATCTTGCAGGTACTCAGGAAGGCTTTGTGTCTGTGATGAATAACTATGCAGCGCAGTTAGGCCTCAAAGACACACATTTTTCTAATGTTCATGGGCTGTTTGATGAACTAAACTACTCCTCAGCCTATGACATGGCTCTTCTTGGAAGAGCAATCATAAGAGATCTGCCTGACGAGTACCCAATCTATTCTCAAAAGGAATTTACCTTCAACGGTATCAAACAGTACAACAGAAACAGACTGCTTTGGGACAAGTCAATCAATGTTGACGGAATCAAAACAGGACACCTCTCTCAGGTTGGCTATAATCTTGTAACCAGTGCAACCCACGATAACATGCGCCTTATTGCCTCAGTTATCGGCTGTAAATCTGAGAAGCTCAGAGCTGACTATAACAAGGCCCTTTTAACCTATGGATTCAGATACTTCCAGCTTTACTCTCCTGTTCAGGCCAACAAGATCCTGCTTAGCAGGGAGGTTCGCATGGGTGTTGAAAACGAAATCGGACTTGCTATTGCAAAAGATCTGAATATCCTAATTCCACGCGGAAGACAAAATGATGTTAAATTAGGCTACCGTCTCAAAAAGAGTACCTTTGTCGCTCCAATCAAAAAAGGTGATACTCTAGGTGTACTTGATGTAAAAATTGACGATAAGGTAGTATCAACAGTACCTCTTCAGGCGGTAAAAGATATTGAGGAGTGCGGTTTCTTTGGCAGACTGTGGGATAGAATTGTCATGTTCTTCACCTCAGATGATGAAGAGAGTAAAAGCTAATAATTAAGTTTTAGAGTGTATATGACAGATCAATACAATAAACTTGAAGAACTGATGGAGTTTCCCTGTGTGGTCGACTTTAGGGTCATTGTCGATGCAACCGTTGCAAACTCAATCGGAGAGATTAAAAAGGTCATTGAGGAGATAGAGCCTGAAGGATACCTTGAGATCACAGCTCCT
>JBJEWX010000063.1:0-15403 GCA_051885275.1 Succinivibrio sp.
AAAAGGGCTAGTCTTTTAGCCCTTAATTTATGCGGAATTTGTCATTCCGATCCTTTAATCACATTTTTATGAAACAAGATTCTAGAAAATCCGAGCAAAAAAACTGCGAACTTGTTTCGCAGTTTTTTTTTGAGTGTATTAGTTAATTCGAGCTCTATAGACTATAAAAGTTGTGCTGGAGGCGACAATTTTTACATGTGTAAAATTCTCTAAAAGCACGTTGTCATAGCCTAGATGTGAGTTTGCCACAAGATAAAGAACTCCATCCTTGGTAAGGTGATCCTTTGCACTTATGATCATGTTGACTGTAGGTGCTGTTGTAGTGTTAATTCCAACATGAAAAGGAGGGTTAACTGCAATAAGATCGTACTTTCCAAGTCCATTTAGCATGTCTGCAGCCTTAACACTAATATCATCGCAGTGATTTAGATTGGAGTTTTTCTTAGTAAGTGCAAGAGCACTGGCACTTACATCAGTTGAGGTTACATTCTTAAAACCTAGCTTTGACAGGGTAATCCCAACAACTCCGCATCCACATCCAAGATCAAGAGCACAGCCTTGAGGCACCACCTCTTTAAGACTTTCTACAAGCATCCTGGTTCCATTGTCGATTTTTCCATAGGAGAAGACAGCAGCGTCCTGTTCAAGCTGTAAATCAAAACCCAGAAGGCTTGTATTGATTACATTTTCTGTTTTATAAGCAGGGAGTCTGTTTTTAACTGTAGCCTTAAACAAGGTGCACTTTCTGGCAAGATCAATTTTTTTTACAGGCCCCAGATTTTTTAGCAGTGAATCAGCACTTTTAGCACCACCGTCGTTTGACCCTGCGGTAAGAACTGAGCCACCATCAGAGATTTTATCCTGTAAAAGGGTGATAAGCTTGATGGTCTGCTGTTTGTTTTTAGATAGCAGGATCAGCAGAGTATCAGCCATAGCTATGTGGTCATGAGCAGTTGAGATATCAGCAAAAATCAGTTTTACATGTTTATACTCAACAATCTGGGGGAAGGAGTCATCCATTCCTTTTCCTATCATTGCAGCCATAGCTTTGCAGGTAACATAGTTATCGCAGATTACGGTTGCGCTTTTGGCATATTTTACAAAGGAAAAGATCATAGGATCGAGGATATCTCCTGCTATGATGAGATCTTTTCCTTCAAAGATCTCTTCGTTTCTTTGCAGAAGCTCAAAAACTGGTGAATTTGCTGTCATCAGACTTTATCCCTGTATTTTAGAGTTTTAGCCAGTTGGGTATATTGCTCAACTGAGATATTCTCTGCTCTTAAGTTTGCCTCAAGACCAAAAGAAGTTAATTCTTCTTCTGAAAAGAATTTTGACAGAGAATTTCTGATGGTTTTACGTCTTGCAGAGAAAGCTGTAGTTGTCAGATTATTAAGATACGGCACTAATGATCTTTCTTCGTCGCTAAGAGCTTTTGGTTTGAGTCTTACAACTGCTGAGGTGACTTTTGGAGCAGGTCTAAATGCTGATGGAGGAACAATCAGCATTGGGTAGACCTGAGCATGAAACTGAGTCATCACGGTAAGTCTGCCATAATCTTTTGAACCAGGGCCTGCGCATAGTCTCTCAACAACTTCCTTTTGCAGCATGAAGTGCATATCAATAATACCTTTATGTGATAGAAGGTGAAAAATTATCGGGGAGGTAATATTGTATGGTAGATTTCCAAAAACTCTAAGCTTTCCTGCTCCCTCAAGCTTTTCAAAATCAATTTTCAGAGCGTCGCCCTCAATGATTTTAAGCCCCTTTAGGAATGGATCTTCTTTTAATAAAGCAACAAGATCACGGTCAAGTTCTATTGCTGTAAGAGATTTTGCTCTTTCAAGAACCGGCATTGTTAAAGCAGCATGGCCAGGTCCGATTTCGACAAGGTGTTCACCTTCTTTTGGGTTAATGGCGTCAACTATCTGAGAGATGATGTGGTCATTAACAAGAAAGTTCTGTCCGAATCTTTTTCTTGCACGCATATGATTTGGTGGTAAAGCCATATTATCTCCTTGATGTAGCCATCTTTATGGCAAGATCTACAGCACTAAACAGAGAGCCAGGATCTGCCTTGGTTGTACCTGCAAGATCCATTGCTGTTCCATGATCTACAGAAGTTCTGATATAAGGCAGACCTAAGGTGGTGTTATACCCTGAATCAAAGGCTGCATATTTTAAAACAGGAAGTCCCTGATCGTGATACATGGTCAAAAAGGCATCAGCCATTTCAATATATTTTTTCTGGAACATGGTATCAGCAGGAAGCGGTCCGATTATATTGATTCCTGATTTTCTTAATTTTTCAAAAGTGGGGATGATTACTTCGATTTCCTCACGGCCTAAATGTCCGTTCTCTCCTGCATGAGGGTTCAGACCTGCACTAATGATACAAGGCTTATCTATACCGAATTTTGTTTTAAGATCATGATACAGGACAGTTACAACCTCAGTTAACAGATCTTCTGAAATAACTTTAGAAACCTCCTTCAAAGGAAGGTGAGTGGTAGCAAGTGCGACATTAAAGTCTTTGCATCCTAAAACCATAACCACTCTTTTGGTATTGGTTTTCATCTGGAAATACTCTGTATGTCCAGTAAATTCTAGTCCTGTATCTGCAATTACCGCCTTACTGATAGGGCCTGTAATAATGCCTGCAAATTCCCCGGCAACTGATTTGTCAGAAGCAATATCAAGGCAGTCAAGAACGTATTTAGCGTTTTTGCTGTTTAAAACTCCTGCAACAGAAGGTTCCGCTAAAGGTACATCCAGGACACATAAAGAGCCTTTTTTTTGAGGAACAAAGGTGTCCTTAGAGTAATCTATGATTTGAATTTTCTGATTAAAAAGAGCAGTTCTCTGCGCGATAAGCTCTTTTGATGCAATTATAACAAGCTGTGTATCAGGTAAATCCAGTGTGGATAAATGATACATCAGCTCAGGACCTACTCCTGATGGTTCACCAGGAGTTACTGCTAAACGATTTACCATGAATTACTAATTTATAAAGTGACTGTCTTTTGAATAATACTGGCTGTCTGCATCATCATGATTTGGCTTTACAGTAGTATTATTTTTGACGTTGTTATTATCAAGAGAAACTCCAGCATTAACCAGTAGTGGATCAATTACATGAATATAGGACATTTCACGCAATGATCTTTCCCAGGCAATTGAAGCTTCAGCATACTCTCTCTCAAAGATAATGGACTTTGCTTTCTCTTCGTAAACTTCCATAGAGTCCTTATCTATCTTCTCGTCGTTGAGCATGATTATGTGCCAACCGTATGAGGATTTTACAGGGGCACTTAGCTGTCCTACATGTAATTCAGTTAAGGCTTTTGCAAAGGCTGGATCATAGGTTTCTGCAGGAGCATATCCAAGATTACCGCCGTTCACAGCAGAGCCTGGATCTTCTGAATACAATTTGGCTGCATCTGAAAAGGTCAGTTCTCCATTTCTGATCTTTGAGGAAATATCCTTCAGTTTTGCGATAGCTGCCTCATCTGAGTAAATGATTGAAGTTCTGATCAGAATATGTGAGGCGTTATAGGTCTTGATTGGGCTTACTGCAGACTGTGTAACGTCAAAAACCTTAAAAATATGCATACCAACAGTTGAACGGAAAGGACCAACCACGTCCCCTGGCCTTGCATTGACAATTGCAGGCAGGAATGGGAGTGGAATAGAGGTTTCAGGTAAATATCCCATGTCTGCCGGATGGTCAGCGTTAGCATATTTTGCAGCAATCTCTTCGATATTTACTCCGTTTTTTGCCTCTCTAAGAGCCTGTCTGGCCTGAGACTGTACTCTTAAATATTCTCCCTCTGAAGGATTTGAAGAGAGCGGGATAAGTATCTGACCTATATGGTACATAGGTTCAACACTGCCTCTGGCTTTTAAGGCTTTAGCTAAAGTTGTAACCTCAGTTGATGAAATATGAATTCTCTGGCGAACGTTTGATTTTCTGATTTCGTTAATCAGATAATCCTCTTTAAATTTCTCTCTGGCCTGTGCAAGTGAGATTTCAGAGCCATAGATATTTCTCAGCAGTTTCTCAACTGTTGAATTATTACGTAAAGCTGCGCCTTCTAGTGTTGAGTCAAGCTGCATGTCAGTTACGGTTGCTCCATTGTTCTGAGCAATCTGTAAAATCAGTTCTTTGGTGATAAGGCTTTGAAGAGCCTGACGTCTTGCTGTTATTTCATCAACTTTAGCCCCAGATGATGAATACTGACTCATCAGCTTGCTGGTCTGTTCATTTAACTGACTTTCAAGCACGATACCGTTGTTTACAACTGCAGCTGTAGAGTCAAGAACAACCTCCTGAGCTACAGCTTCTGAACATATAAAACCTGCAAGTAACAGTCCTTTAAATGTTGTTTGCAATACAGATTGTTTTAATATCATTTTATATCCTTTACTGAGTGTTATCTGTTCAGGTTTGCAAGATCTAATGAAGGAATATAGTGTGTTCCTGTACCATTAGGATCATCTATGCCTCTTACATTGACAGCAAACAGGCCTTTGAGTTCAAACTGAAGACCGATAATTTTATCTTTTGTATGTTTCATTTCTGCCCAGTCCATCTTCATATAATCTTCATATAACAGAGTGACAGAGTAGCAGCATTCTTCGTATTTTAGACCGACCTTAGTGTCAATATTGTACTTTTGTCTCAGATCTTTATATGAAGCGCCAAAAGCTGACCAGTTAGCTGAAATAGGAAGCTTGATTTCCCCTCCTATCTGCTTTAGATCAACAGGAGTCTGATCATCAATTCTGTAATTACCGTTCTTATAGTATCTGTATGAAGATCCCACAGAAAAACCTGTTACTACGTCAGTATACCTGATAGAAGCGTTATAGTTGTAAAAACTGCCTTTATTAGGATCATACTGAGCCTGTGCATGAACTGAAACTCCATCAAAAGGCAGAGCATCTATCATACCCTCAATCGGAGTTTTAGGATTAGTGCTAAGCTCATCAGTCTGATAAAGTTTCACTCTGTTATCAGAAAAATTGTAGGCCTGTGCAATGCCTGCTCTGAATACTTCCTTATCATGCATATCTAAAAGTCTTGTTGAGACACCTGCGGTTATGCTGTTGAGGTTTGCTATTCTGTCAATACCAGCGTACTTTAAAGGCGAGAACAGGGTATAGTAGTCATCATACCTTCTGGTTGTATCATAAAGCGCAATATTGTTCTGATCCTTGTAGGGAATGTACTGATACTTGATTTCCGGTTCAAGGGTCTGAGTGTGGTTCATATCAAGAACTTTTCTTTCAAACGTTGATTTTGCATGGGCACTTAGGTAATACAGAGCCCTTGTGACAGAATCATCGTATTTATCAAAGCCTAAACGCTGTGTATAGGTGTCAGGCATGTATCTTAAATCATCCTGAGAATAGTGGGTAAGAAAGCCGATAGCCTCGATATCAGCTGTTGAACCGTATCCCTCAAAAACCAGATACTTCAGAGACTGTTCTGCATGAGCGCGCTTAATTCCTACGGTCTTTTTATCTACCATCTTATCAAGGCTGAACTTTGTAAGTTCACTTTTGAATTTTGCTGTAACAGGACCGAATGTATCATAGGCCCTGAACTTTATCTGAGGCAGAATATCAAATGGTCTGAAGGTTGAGAAGGTGGTAGTTGAGTACATGTTCTGATACTGCCTAAGTTCAACAGAAGCATCAAAATGATCCTTATCAAAGGTGGTTTTTATTGACTGAACCAGACTTGAGTCTGTAATGGCAGCGTTTTTCTGGCTGATATCACTTATATATGTGTAGTCATCCTTTCTAACTTTGCTGTAATCAATATCAATGTTCATATCATGATCTAAAAACCAGATATTCTGCTTAACATTGATAAACCAGCGTTTGTAATCATTATTCTCAGGATACCAGTGGGGGTCGTCTGGCAGGTAGGTACCGTTAATGGTACCTGAGACGTTGGAGAATGGCATATATCTGAATTCAGCCTCATAAAGTGCACCATGCTTTGCGTCTCTGCCTGGAGTTAATGTTGCATCATAGTTTGGTGCAAGATTCAGGTAGATAGGAGCACTGTATGAAAAACCGTTTCCTGAGTTGTATTCTACAGAGACAGGCAGTAAACCTGAGCGACGTTTCTTGGTAATTGGGATATTGGCATATGGAGTATAGAAAACAGGTATACCCCCAAGGTAGAGAACATCATTCCAGGCAGAGGCAAAATAGTCATCCTTTTCAATTTCAAAAGTACTTGAACTTAGATGCCAGGATCGCTTGTGAATAGGGCATCCTGAGACTGTTGCCCCCTTTAGTGTCTTAGTTCCTTTCTTATTGTCAATTACCAGTGATTTTGCAGTGCCTGATATGACAGAACCGTTCATCAGGTATGTTGCATCGGTGGTTGTCAGAGTTTTATCTTCAAGGTTATGCTCAAGATCGTTTTCTGATATAACCGTGTATTCAGGATCATGCAGAACGTAACCTCCAGTTGAGGTTAGTGTCCTCTCCTGTCCTGAGTAGACTAGCTTTTCTGTATTCAGTACTCTGTCAGCCTGAGTTACCTCTACTTTTCCCTTATAAATCAGTACCTGCTTGTTATCCTCAGAAATATCACCTGTTACTGTATTTGCCGTAACTTTTATAGGAGTTGTATCAAGATCAAACTTGACAGGTGTTCTATATGAGGGAACTCCGTAAAAACAGGCCAGATCTTTATTTGGAATAGGGTATTTAGGTGAGTTTCTCCAAGGATTGTCATTAAGTTTGCTGACAAGTCTCATCGGAAAGGTTGCTGCATCTGAAAGACGGGGATTCTTCAGATATTTTTCTGATGCAGGAGTATTCATTACTTCAAGTGTTCTTTGGGTAAAAGAACCGGTTATCTGAGATTTTGTATGTGCCTTATCAGGGATCCTGCGGGTGTTAACAGCAATTTTCTGAGAGCCATTTTTATTTTCAGAGTTGATAAACGGCCCCTTCTCCTGAGCATTAGCCTGATTGAAAAGAGCAAGGCTAACAGCTAAAGCTAAAGCAGTGTATGAAAAATGTTTAATCCTAGATGCTTTCAAGGTTATTACCTAAACTTATTCTTCTTTTGGAAAGTTATACTTCTCAAGCTTCGGATCGTTTAGAAGCTCACCATCCTCATCTTCATTTACAGGGCGACCCTTAATGTATCTTTCTTCATTTGCCCAAGCCCCAAGATCAATCAACCTGCATCTTTCAGAGCAGAAGGGTCTAAAAGGATTGCTCCTGTCGAAAACAGTTTCTTTTTTGCAGATAGGACATTTGACTTTAATCGTCCCTTTTTCATCAACTGAAATCTTTTTTTCTGAATCTTTAGTTGAAGACGCGATTTCATCAAAGATTTCAGGTGAGAGCAAATCACGTAAACTCATTGTTGCAGGTTACTCTTGATATAAGCAATCTTAAATGGGATATCTCCAACCTCTGCACCTTTTTCATAAGGCAGAAAGCGAATATTCACTCTAGACTGGAAGCCGCTTACTACAGGGTAACCTCTTACTGACTCATCGTACTGAATATTTATCAGATCACATGTATCTGCGCTTTCCTGCATAAATCCTGATTTTGCTACTCTATCAAAATAATTTGCACAAAGACGCCAAAGATAAAGTATGGTATAAACTGGTATTCTTATGCAGTCAAGCTCGTGAAGCCACTTGTCCATGCTGCGCTTTTTGGTTTCTACATCCTGAGCAAACCAGAAGGTAAAAAGCGGAGTATCAAAACAGTTAATTCCGCTTGGAGTCAGGAACCTTGGTTTAATAAGTTCAATTACAGGATCATCCTTTAGAACAGTTCTCTGTCTGGTAAACTCATCTAGACACTGCTTTGCAACAGCAATCTTTTCTCTAAGAGAATTTACAAACTCAACATCGCATTCAGGATCTGACAGCCAGTTTTTAAGTCGGCCGTCGCATTTTTCAAGATCTTTTAAAAGTTCAATTTTTATAGCACTTGAACCATCAACAAGATCAATAAAATCAACAATAGCACGCAATAAAAACATAACGTTCTGCATTGAATCAAGATTTTCTGTTGATTGAGCGTTTTTAAAAACCTGCTCTAGTTTTAGGTATGTTCTAGCTCTTGAGCTTAGAGGAAATTCGTAATTAAACATAACCTTTGGCAACTCTATTTATTAATTATTAAAATTAGAAATCTGTTGGTATAATTTATGTAATTTTAGCACGAGATTGAACTTTTTATCTAAAGACGATTCATCAGATTCAATTAAATCATCTGCTTTCTTAATTCTGGTTTCTCTGTCAATCTGACTATGAATCATTGAAAGAGCCAGCTTTTCGTCTATCCCATCCCTGTTTATCAGCCTTTTAAGCTGAATTTCCATGGTTGCATCTACTACTAAAATTCTGTCTACAAAGCTCTCAAGATGGTGTTCAAATAAAAGAGGAATGACAACTAGAACATAGGGCGCCTCACACTGCTCAATCTGTCTTAGGGTTTCTTCCTCAATTGCAGGGGCCATGATGCTGTTAAGTTTATCAAGAGCATCCTTTTGTTCCCCATTAAATACAATTTTTCTTAATTTTTTTCTGTTGAGAGTTCCATCCTCTAAAAGGATCTGTTCACCAAACGTCTGTGTGAGCCTTACAAGGGTAGCCGTACCTGGCCTCACTACCTCTCTTGAGATTATGTCTGTATCAATTATAGGTACACCAAGTTTTGCAAAAAGAGAGGAAATACCGCTTTTGCCACAGGCGATACCTCCTGTCAGTCCAACTCTAAAAGGTCTATTTTTACTTGCCATTTTTTTCTGTAATGCTGTGGTGTCTGTCATCATCTGAAAAGAATATGAAACTAAAAAGCTACTTATGCTAATTTTATTGTAGATTTTGTGTAGAATATCGTGTATCTATCAAATTTTAAAATCGAGAATAAAAGTGACTATTATAAAAAACAGCCTGTATGCAGCGGTTATGTGTGTATTTCTTTGTTCCTGCAGTTCTAATCAGGCAGATACCGTAAAAAAACTCATACCTGGCGGTCTTTCAATCAATGACAGGGCTATTTATCTTCGTGGAGAGATGAATGACTATGAGGTATCTGAGACCTACAGATTAAGGAAATCAGGACATGGTTTCTGCACTCTGGCAACACTGCGGGCTGATTGGGCTCCCTACAAATTCAAATTTGCTGATGAAAAATGGCTGGCTGGCACCAATTTTGGCTACCTAAATCCTCCTGGAGTGATCCGTGATGGAAGCAGACCTGTTGAACTTAATCCTAATTCAAGGTTTGAGGAAATAAGCTATTATCCAAAAGAAGACGGTGCATACAGATTCTGTCTAATACCTTCTAATGACAGCTATTTTGTCACTGTTGAAAAAAGCTCAAACAATCAGCTTCCAACCATGGCTCAGCTGATAAAGATGTCCAAAGCAGACAGAAAATAGTTTTGGGCATGGCAGCTAACAGAATTGAAAAGTACAAGTAGAGGTTAGCAGGCATTCATGTGTGGGAAAAACAGAAAAAAACTGGTTTTATTTCGTGATTATCTGCTCTTAGAGCTTGGTCTGTCACAAAGAACAATTGACGGATATTCAACAGACATGGAAAAGTTCTTTGAATATCTTGATTCAGCAAATCTCAAAGATGATGCCTTTAATGCAGGTGATATCAGGAAGTATCTTGAAATTCATGGTGATTTTAAGAGTTCTACTGTTGCAAGATTCATGACTTCTCTGAAGACCTATTGTGAATTTTTAAAGAAAAATGGTCTTATTGAAAATGATCCTACTGTTTTTATAGAAAGACCTAAAACATCAAGACATATCCCAAATGTAATGTCTGAAGATTGTGTTGATGCTATGTTAGCTGCACCTGATATAACTGATTATACTGGACTTCGAGACAAGGCAATGCTTGAGCTTTTATATGCCACAGGTCTTAGAATTTCCGAGCTTATTTCTCTTAAATTTGACAATATCAATTTTGTGGATTCTTTTATCCTGGTACGAGGCAAAGGAGATAAGGACAGAATTGTTCCTATGGGAGAAAATGCCTCATATTGGGTTGGTCAGTACATTCAAAACGGCAGACCGCTAAAAGACCCTAAAAGAAAATCTCCTTTTGTATTTTTATCAGGAAAAGGTCTTGCTCCTGTCACAAGAAACGCTTTTTGGTACAGAATAAAGGTTTACTGCAGAAAACTGAATCTTTCTGAGGATATCTCTCCACATACCTTCAGACATGCCTTTGCAACTCACCTTTTAAATCATGATGCAGATTTGAGAACTGTTCAGATGCTGCTTGGGCATTCATCACTGACAACAACCCAGATATATACTCATGTAGCAACTCAGAGAATGCATCAGGTTTATGACAAAGCTCATCCACGCTCATAATTCTTCTGTGTATAATATTCCTATCTATACACTTTTCTGATCTTGCGGTTCATTATGCAGCTATCGTATCGGCATCTTTTTACTGATGAGAATCAAGTAGAATTTTCTGTACTAAAAACAGAAAATACAAACTGTCTGTGTCTTCAGGGGGATAGAAAAGTACTTCCAAGAATCAAGAAAGCCTATAAGAGCGCGCAGTTCTTTTTTCCATATGTAAAAGATAACTTTTTTGAACCTATAAGTATCAATCTTCTCTCAGATAATGTGAGTGCACTTTTTTCGTACCGTCAGTCAGGAGCTTTGTCTGATTTTTTGAGAGTTGTTCCTGAACACTGGCAGTATGCAACCGGAAAGAAATTAGGGCGAGTGCTAAAGGAAATGCACTCAGCCTCTTTGACAGAAAAGCAGATTGAAAGGGCTAAAACCAGACATTCTTCATACCTGAACAGGATTGCAAGCTACGTGGCAGATCTGCCTCATTTTAAAAATGATCGCTATGCAATGGAAGCAATCTCCACCAGATATGATTATTTTTCGGTATTCAGACCGGTAATGAGATATGGTTCTTTAAAGCATCAGAAGATCCTAATTACAAGCGATAGTACTCTACTGCTTCTGCCATCATACTCCTATGGACCTGGTTGTATGTGTGAGGATTTTGCATCACTAGAATGTGAGACAGCCGGTTTGTATCCGGTTTTTTGTGCCGGGGTTATAGACGGGTATTTTTCTTCAGTTGTTCCTACTAAGTTCTGGATGCACTTTGCTCTGTACAGTGCCCTGTATTCGCTTTGGAAATGCGGGCTCAAAGCTAAGACCGGCAAACAGATGCATATCCTGATGCAGCAGAATTCTGACCGGATAAGAGAGGATTTTTCAAATTATACAAAGCCCATTCCTATCTGGTATACAAATGAAAATATAGAAAAGATAAGAGAAAAATCCATAAGACAGGCTCTATAGTCTTTACTTTAAAAAAAGTCAGAATCTGACTTAAAGAAATGTGTATAATCATCTTTGATGTAATCAATTTCAGAGGTGGTTATGAAGGATCAGTGCAATACTTTAGGATGCAGAATAACAGTCGATCAGTCTGCATTTTCAAAGTCAGAATCTGACTTTTTTAAGAACTCTCCAGAAAAAAAATTCAATGTAAAATTCGACAATGATGATTTGGCTCTGCTTAATGCCCTTCAGGAGCATTACGGGCTAAAGTCTAAATCAGATCTTATCGAAACTGTTTTATCTATTTATCTAAAAAACTCCCTTCATGAAGAAGGCGTGGCAGCTGATGTGGCTCTTGCCATAGGTCTGATTGCTGATGCCTACTGCCAGAGCAATGGAACCAGAGAGCGGGTTTCATCATGGACAGATGAGGTAGCAGCTGTTCCCTACTATGTATCATCTGTTCTGACATATGGACCCTCAGGAAAAAAGAACGGAGATGAGCATGACGGAGTTAAACATTCGGAGAGCTTTCTTCAGGTGGGAGTAAAGCTTCTTCAGTTTTGTGAACGAGAAGACCTGATAAGTTCAGCCCAATATAAAATGCTTTTCAAAAGCCTGGAAAAGTGGAATCTTTTGACTAAGTATCAGCGAAATCAGGTAAGCAGATAGATACAGGAGAGCTGGCAATGAGTATTATTCAGGAAATACAGAACAGAGCTTTAGACGAGGGCAGAATTAAGGCTGAAAGTGTAAACAGCTACAAGGTTCTAAGTGTCAGACCTTCTGCTGAACTATCTTCTCTTATTGAGGTTTTAGCCTTTTTAGACGGTAAAAGTCCTTCAGAGTTTATTGCCTCTAATTTTTCAAAGGCACTGTGTGAATTTATCAAACTTTCGGATAAACATATTCCTGCAGTATGCGATGCCATAGCTCAGTGCATGGAATCAGATAACGGGCAGCATGTTTTCAGAAAAAATTCTGCTGTTGACACTCTGATAAGCGACGGAGTGGTAAGAATCGAGGGCAATGAGTGTGACAAAAAAACTGCAGGAACTTCAAGGCTTTTAAAGCATGGGTTTAATGAAAAACTCAGAATTTCCAGGCTATAGTTTATAGCTATAACACTATATTAAAAACTAGTATTAGTTTATACATAGGATCTGATAGATAATAGCATCATCAAAACACTCTATAGTGTTTAAGGTAAGATGACTGTTGAAAAGACAGATATAAAAAAGCCATACAATAATAAGAAGGTGGTGCAATGTATCAGGTAAAAGATTTCCCTGAAGGTTCTGGTATCAATCCATGGTACGAACTTTCTAAAAATAAAGACACTTCGTTTAAAAAGGTTCAAGTCAGGCAAAGCTACGACTACATCGTAGTCGGTGCTGGATTTGGCGGTGTCAGTGCCGCATACAGACTTGTAGAGAATAATCCGTCTGCAAGTGTTGCTCTCATTGACTCTCTTCCCGTAGGATTCTACTCAAGCGGCAGAAACGCAGGTTTTATCAGCTATGCCCAGATAGCAAAAAGTCTGATTGGAATAAACTCTTTTACAGTTGAAGATCAGAAATATCTGCTACACTTAAATCAGATCGGCATTGATCGCATAGAAAAAATAAAAAAAGACAAGGGGCTTGATTTTGAGTGGAGAAATGATGGCATGTACAAGGCTGTCAGAAATCCAAAACGTTTTGCAGATCTTGACGCATTAGACGGTTTTTACAACTCTCTTGAAGTTGAGCATGAGATGCTTGACGCAGCAGAAACAGCCAAAAGATTAGGTACTGATTTTTATGCAAAATCTGTTTATGTAAAAGACGGTGTGCTAAATAACCCTTCAGAGGCGGTAAGAGCTTTAGCGCTTGCTCTGCCAGAAAACGTTGATGTCTTTGAAAATACATCTGTAATTGCGCTTGAGGATGGGACACATCCTTCAGTGGTGCTCTCTGATGGTAAAAAGGTTAGCGCCTCAAAGATAATTCTTACTGTAAGCGCCTTTATTAAGAAATTTGGTTTTGGCAAGGTAACTGATCCTGTCGCTGCAATACACAGCTTTGGAGCTATGACCAGACAGTTAACCGATGAAGAATATAAACAGTTTGAAGCGGTCAAACCATGGGGACTTGTCGGCACACATCCTGCAAGTTGTACTGTAAGATTTACTCCACATCGCAGGATTTTTGTAAGAACAGATATTGCCTTTGCAACTCATCTGAACATCGACCCAAACAGAAAAAATAAAGCTGTTCCTCTATTGAGAAGAGCATTTGACAGGCGTTTCCCTACTCTGTCTGAGGTTAACTTTGAATATGTGTACGGTGGGCTGATTTCATTTACAGGAAACGCTAAACCTCTGTTTGGAGAGGTTGCAAAGAATGTGTTTGCAGGAGTAACTCCTGATGGTTCAGGTGTTCCTAAGGCAACAATTCTTGGAAACTACCTGGCAGATCTTGTATGTGGCGTAAAGAGTGATGAGCTTGATTATATTCAGAGACGCTATATACCAAGTTATCTTCCTCCTGAGCCTTTTAGAACAGTAGGAGCAGCAATTGCACTAGGTTATAAAAACTTTCAGGCAGGAATTGAACTTTAAGAAAGAATAAGTTAAAAAGAATTACCAATTTATAAGGAAGGAAAAATGAAATTATCAGATATTTTTAAGACAGCATCAGCAGTTGTACTTGGTTTAACATTAGTAGCTTGCGGTGATGATGCAAAAAAAGATTCACAGGATGCTCAGGCTAAGGGTCCCGTAGAAATCAAGTTAGGCGTTGTAGGCGAGCATACTGATGAGTGGAAGTTTGTAGCTAAAAAACTAGAAGACAAGGGTATAAAGCTAACATTAGTTAAGTTTGCTGACTATACTCTTCCAAACAGAGCTTTAAATGATGGTGAGATTGATTTAAATGCCTTCCAGCATAAGGCTTATCTAAGGGAGGACTGCAAATCAAACGGATACAAGCTTGTTGATGTAGCTGATACCATTATTTCTCCATTAGGAGCATACTCAGATAAAATCAAATCACTTGATGAGTTAAAGGACGGTGATACTGTTGCAATCCCAAATGATCCTACAAACGGTGGCAGAGCATTAAAACTATTAGAAAAAGCAGGAGTTATCAGCCTAGATGCATCTAAAGGTTATCTGCCAACAGTAAGAGATATCACATCAAACCCAAAGAATATCAAGATCTATGAGGTTGATGCAGGTAATACTCCAAGTCTGATCCCTGATGTTGCAGCTTCTGTAATCAACGCAAACTATGCAACAGACAATGGCTTAAATCCAAATAAAGATGCAATCTTCCTTGATTCAACCGGCAAGATTGATGAAGAAAATCCATATGTCAACGTTGTTGCATCACGAGTTGCAGACAAGGATAGAGCAGAGTTTAAGACAATTTTTGAGGTATACCACACCAAGGAAGTTGCAGATATTATTCTTGAGGCATATAAAGGCTCTCAGATCCCAGCCTTCAAATACTAGTCAAATCTTTTATGGGGTGACTTCAAGGTCACCCCTGTAAAACTCAAATTTTCATAGTGTGGCATGAATGGTACAAATATTACTTCAGTGTTTCCAATGAACCGGCACCATCAAGACCAAGCGGATAGTATAGTACGTATCGTTAAGAGCTGTATCAACGAGCAGTTTAACCTTGAAAATTAAACTTTACTGATTTGCTCGAGCTTCTACCAGATTTCCAAGGGAAACAATCTTGCAACTCTTTTGGGCAAAGCCGATACCGATTCCATAGACTTTCTTGTATCTTCGTAAAATAAATTTAGAAGCATAATCTTTTTGGATTATTTGCTTTGTGGCATCATCTGCTACATCATAGCAGTCTTCAAGCTTATCTGTTTTTTTAAGCTCTAAAATACAGGCTATTTCCGAATCAAAGTTGTCAATGATAATATCAGAGAATCCAGTTCCGGATTCGATTTCCTCATGGTACTTAAAATTCTTTGTTGCTGCAGCCAGTCCCAGAATACCTGTCATAAAGCCATGATAGTAGAGTTCATTTCCTGTATTTCTGATACTTAAAAACTCTTTT
>JBJEWX010000064.1:0-15365 GCA_051885275.1 Succinivibrio sp.
AAATAAACAGCATCATCAACAGCAGCTTTTATGTCTGAATTATTCTCTAAAGTGTTTTTAAGGGCGTAGTTCATACACAGCCATACATCCTGCATACGCTCATCATTTGGCATAAGTCTTGCGTTTTTAATCTCTGCTAGAATTGTATTTGCCATCTCATCACTTGAAATAAAGCTCTTCTCAAGAACAGATTTCACAGGAGGAAGCTCCCCACCTAAAAAATATCTGTCGACTACATATTCATCCTGATTGATAAAAGCAATAAACTTCTCGGCAAGCTCCTGATGCTCTGATTTTGCAGTTACTGCATAGCCTTTTACCCCATAATACGGACTTATCATTTTGCCGTTTGAAAGTCGTGGTAAAGGAGATACCCCAAAGTTAATACCAGATCCTGCAAATTTCTCCAAAGCCCAGGGACCACTGATTATGGCTGCTGCTTTACCAGACATAAACAGCTCATCAATGGTATCGGTAGATGGATCCTTGTAGACAATCTCAGGAACACAGTTTCTTGCATAGGTAATCATCTCTGTGAGCCCCTGCATGGATTCATCTTTTAGCATTCCAACATCAGAGGTATCAAGTGTACCGTCATCCTTTATTCCAAACAGATAGCCGCCATATCCGTTAACAAAGCCGTTTGCATAAAAGAATTCATCAAACTTGCCTATAAGACCGTACTTTCCATCCCTCTTTAAAAGATCTGAAAGTTTTATGTAGTCCTTTAATGTTTCACATGGAAATTCCATAAGATCAGCATTGTAAAACACCAGCTGAGTTTCAACAGAGCGTGGAGCTGCATACACATTAGAACCACTTGTAAAAGCTTTTACACTGTCTCCCTCGTAGCGGTCGACCTCATCCTTAACATAAGAAAGAGGTCTGATAATCCCACTGTTTACAGCATTTCCAAGCTTGTCAGATATAAGTACAATCACATCCGGATAGTCTTTTTGTGCTGAATCAAGCTTAGCTAGTTTTGAAACCTGAGCGTCTGGAGGCAGTTCGCTGAAAACAACCTCACAGTCATTGAGTTTCTCAAATTCCTCTGCTGCCTTTAAGATGGCCTGTGATTTTCCAAGATCTTCCCATACCACAAGTTTCTGAGAACTGAATGCGTTAAATGAAACAAAAGTCATGCCAAGACATATTAGATTTATGATTTTTACAGTCTTCATCATATTTCTCCTCTACAGCATTTCATAAGGTAAAAATAGATATTTATAATGTGTGATTTATATCTCACTTTTGTTTTCAGTATAGTTATGAAAAAATCATCTGATTAAATTAAAATTATTTTCATGGTTATCATATTGAAATATAATAATATATTTGCTATAGCCCCATTTTGAAACATTGCACCAAAAGCAATTTTGCAAAAAGTTTTCATTTTAAGTGCATTAAAGATATTTTTAGGGAGGAATTTTTATTTATCTGATTTTTAAGGTTTTTATAATAATATTGTTATCATATTGCAACTATGTCATAATCTCCGTCTGGAGATAAAAAAGTGCTTAAAGAAATATCAAAAGCTATTTTAAAAAAAGGAACTAAAACTTTATTCATAAACAAACATTTTCTAGTAGCTCTTACGGCTCTGGTGTTTTTATCAGCTGATCTATTTTTCTCGTATTTTTCCTATGCTGCAGTAAGTCACAGCTGTGACCATCAGGATAAGTGCTATATCTGTAAGTGCATTCAGGCGGTAAACACTTTTCAGTCATCTCTTGATGTACCTGCTGCAAATCCTCTGCTTTTTAAGCTTTTTCTCCCTTTTTTTGATACTAAAACCTTTGTTTTCCAACTTTCCCTTGTAAAGGAGACTCCTGTAAGTTTCAAGGTTAAAAAGACTGAATAACTAAAACCTCTGCTTATTGTACTTATCTATTATTTTTAGAGGTTTAATTATGATTTATAACTTTTCTGGTTTAAAAAAATATTTATCACATACTTCAATTCTTACTGTTTTAAAAATTTCAGTGGTCCTGCTGGGGGTAGGTATGCTTAACAGATCATATGCTGATAATTTGCACATAGTAACAGCCACCTATCCTCAGTACGATCTGGTTCGTCATATAACTGGTGATAAAATCAGGGTTGATCTTCTGCTAAAGCCAGGTATGGAGCCACACAGTTATGAACCAACTCCAAGAGAAATAATCACTATTTCAAAAGCTGCCCTTTTTGTTTATAACGGTGGAGAAAATGATGAGTGGGTTACTGATCTAATTGAGAATACAGCTAGTGATCTGAACATCTTCTCCTTCACGAAGGCTGTCTCCTTACTTCCTGAGGAAACTGTTCCCGGTATGGAAGATGATGATCATGAGCATGAAAATCACGATGGAGAGGTTGAATATGATGAGCATGTATGGACCAGCCCTGTCAATGACATCCTCATCCTTGAAAAGCTCTGTGAAAAAATAAGCTCAATTGATCCAAAGAATCGTGAATATTACCAAAAGAATGCGCAGGCTTATATAAAAGAATTTGAGGAGCTTGACAGAGCATTTAAAGAGGTTGTTAAAAACGCAAAGCGCGATACCATTATTGTTGCGGACAGATTTCCATTTCTGTATTTTGCAAAACACTACAATTTAAAATACTTTGCTGCCTTTAAAGGATGCTCTAATGATACTGAGGTTAGTGCCGGAACTGTAAAATTTTTAATTGACAAAACAAAAGAGCTTGACACATCGGTTATACTCAAAATAGAACAGAGTAGTGATGCTATTGCAGCGTCCATTGCTGAAAGCACTGGAGCTAAAATAATGGTATTCAGCTCAGGTCATAATGTAACTACACAGCAGCTAGCTGACAAAGTATCTTTAGTTGATATATACAGGGATAACCTTAAGGTTTTAAAAAGAGCCCTAAACTAACAGGAGACAGCGGCTTTACAGCCGCTGATTTGTGGATGCAGATCCTAAATGTAAACCATATCTGTGTTTCTTTTGATAAAAAGCCTGTTCTAGATGACGTGTCCTTTTATCTTGAAAAAGGACAGTTTCTGACAATTGTAGGTCCAAATGGAGCCGGCAAAAGTACCCTGGTTAAGACAATTGTCCGAGAAAACCGCAGCTATACAGGATCAATTTCCATAGCCACCCACAAAAAAGCATTAGGCTACGTAGCTCAGATCCTGCCTCAGGAGAATTATTTTCCGGCAACAGGCAAAGAGATTGTTCTAAGCGGGCTTTGCGTTTCTAAAAAGACAGAGATAAAAAACAGAGCCCTAAAAATTATTGAACTTATGTCCATAGGTGACATACTTGAAAAAAACTTTTATAACATGTCAGGTGGCGAGAAAAGAAGGATTTTAATTGCCAGAGCCTTGTGCGTCAATGATGAGCTGCTTGTACTAGATGAGCCTACCACAGGCCTTGATCCTGAAAATACAGAGCTTCTTTATGACAATCTTAGGACGTTAAAGCAAAAACTTTCTACCACTATCATAGCGGTAAGTCACGATCTTCCACGTATATTAAATCAGGCCGATCAGGTTCTTTGCCTTGAACACAAATGCAGATTTTTTGGTACAAGCACTGAATTTCTGAGCACCCCTGTTTGCAGACAGCTTATGGAGCATCTGGTATGATCGATATAATTCAGGAAATGCTCTCCTACCCTTTTATGCTCAGAGCCTTAGTAACCGGGTTGTGCATTAGTGCAGCTGCAAGCTGTATCGGAGTGTGTCTGGTACTGAAGCACTATTCCATGATTGGAGATGGTCTTTCGCATGTAGGCTTTGCCTCACTTGCTTTAGCTGTAGTGCTAAATCAGTCCCCGCTTTATGTGTCACTTCCGATAGTTGTACTCTGCGCCTGTGCCCTCCTGCAGCTGCCTAAAAAAGCAAAACTTCAGTCAGATGCCGCAATTGCGCTTATCTCAACAGCTGCACTCTCAGGGGGTGTAATGATGCTGTCCCTTACAACAGGAATGAACACAGATGTATGCAACTATCTGTTTGGGTCAATTCTTGGAATAAAGGTGTATGACACCTATATTACAGTGGTGCTCTGTCTTCTCATCCTTGCCCTCTTTATAGCTTTTTACCAGAAGATTTTTGCAATTACCTTTGATGAAACCTTTGCAAGAGCCTGTGGTATGAACGTTGGAAGGTACAATTTTATTCTGGCTCTAATGTGCGCTGTAATTATTGTACTCGGCATGAAAATGATGGGAGCTCTTTTAATCTCTAACCTCATTGTGCTGCCTGCAATTACTGCAATGAGAGTATGCCGACAATTTAAAACAGTTGTTCTGTACAGCGTTTTAATCAGTATTATCTGTTTCTTTTCAGGTCTTCTGCTATCCTATGTTTTCAGTACCCCAACCGGGGCTTCTGTAGTACTTGTAAATGTGGCTCTTTTTATCATTCATGTGATTATTGAAAGGCTTTACTGGAGCAGGTAGGCATGTTAAGAAAAACGGTCACTCTTATTGCTGCACTTCTTGCTTTTACAGCTGCTGCCGATGAGCTTATCGTAAAAGATAAGCTTTTTATTACCACGCTTAATGATATCTACACTAATCTTGAGGAGCTTTATAAGAATACTACCGTAACCTTCAGCGGAGAGCTTGATTTTGGCAGATTTGACAGTCCTGGACTTGAGAATGAGGAATTTGCCTTTGTCTACAGATTAGGTCCCGGCTGCTGCTATAACGATGGCTATGCAGGCATGTATCTTGAGTATGACGGAGAACTGCCTGAAAAGGGCTCCTGGCTTGAGGTTTCAGGAATCCCCTTTTATTTTGAACATGACGGATTCACAGAGCTTTTTTTGAGAGTATCCAAGCTTAAAGTGCTTGATAAAAAAGGCAGTCTCTACGTAAAGGACTAGATTTAGCTCTTCTTTTGATATGGCTTGAAGATAAGCTCAATCTCTGCTTCTGTCAGATAGCGGTACTCTCCCTCTTCAAGAGCCTCATCAAGCCTAAGCTGCCCAATGAACAGTCTTTCAAGCTCTAAGACTTCATTGTCAACACACTCAAACAGGCGTTTTACCTCATGAAATCTGCCCTCTGTTACTGTAACCAGAGCCTCATGCTCAGAGACTATCTCCAAAAGAGCACCTTTGTAGCGACTCTTTTCCTCTTCATGTTTCAGACCTCTTGCAAAAAGTTCGATATCCTTTGCTTTAATCTCTTCACGGGTACGCGCAAAATAGGTTTTGGTAACCTCACATTTTGGAGAGGTAATTCTGTGGTTGAGATCACCGTCATCCGTAACAATCAGAAGTCCGGTTGTATCAATATCAAGTCTGCCCACACAGTGAAGTGAGGTAAATTTTGGAATATCAGAAAAAATATTAACAACTACAGGATTATTGTTGTCCCTGTCGGCACAGACATAACCTGAGGGTTTATTCAGCATGAAAACCCGCTTTTTAAAACCATCTGATACCTCAGTATCATAGCCGTCAAGGGACAGCTGACTGTCGATACTTATCTTACAGGCAGGATCTGTTATGACCAAACCGTCAACCTCAACTAAAGATGCCTTTATAAACTTTGCAGCCTGTGAGCGTGGTACATCAAAATTATGGGAGACAGCCTTATCAAGTCTTAAGGTATCCTTAGCCATGGTATCTGCCAAGAATAATTGATGCGTTGGTGCCGCCAAAACCAAAGCTGTTTGACATTACAGTTTCAAGTTTTGCCTCTCTTGCCTTATTTGCCACAATATCAAAACCCTTAGCATTCTCATCTAAAGTATCAATATTGATTGATGGGGCAATAAAGTCATTGAGCATCATGATAATACTGAAGATAGCCTCATTAACTCCTGCTGCACCTAAAGCATGGCCTGTCATTGACTTTGTTGAGGAAATTGCAGGAGCATTATCTCCAAATACAGCTCTGATAGCCTCAAGCTCCTTGACATCTCCTAAGAGGGTGGCAGTTCCGTGAGTATTTATGTAATCAATCTTTCTGTCAGTGTTTGCAAGTGCCATCTTCATGCAGCGCATTGCACCCTCACCTGAAGGGGCTACCATGTCATAGCCATCTGAAGTTGCGCCAAAACCTACAACTTCAGCTAATATTTTAGCCCCTCTTGATTTTGCATGTTCTTCTGACTCAAGTACTAATATACCGCCACCTGCACCTATTACAAATCCGTCTCGGTTTGCATCATATGGTCTTGAGGCTACAGCGGGATTGTCATTGTATCCCTTTGATAGGGCACCCATTCCGTCAAACAGGCATGAAATAGTCCAGTCAGCTGATTCACCGCCACCTGCAAACATGATGTCATGACGACCAAGTGCAATTTCATCACAGGCAAGCTCAATACAATGAGCTGAGGTTGAACAGGCTGAACTTACAGAAAGGGATGCACCTCTAATCTTAAAGGCGGTTGCAAGATTTGCTGAGGTTGTAGAACACATTGCCTTTGGAACTGCATAAGGGCCAACCTTTTTGATACCCTTTTCTCTTAGAGTGTCAGCAGCTTCAACAATTGCTTTTGTATCGCCACCGCCTGAGCCTGTAAAAAGACCGGTTCTCTCAGAACTTACCTGCTCTTGAGTAAGACCTGCCATACTGATGGCTTCCTGCATTGCAATATATGAATAAGCGGCTGACTCTCCCATAAATCTTAAGACACGGCGGTCAATATGCTCCTTAAGATCAATATCAACAAGACCTGCCACCTGTGAACGCATCTGCAAATCAGCAAAATCCTGCGCTTTAACAATTCCTGATCTGCCTTCTTTTAGTGACTTGAGAACTGCTTCCATTCCAACACCAATAGAAGACACAATGCCCAAACCTGTTATGACGACTTTATGTAAGGTCATATCTGCTCCAAATATTTATTTCTTGAATATCTTACTTAAACGATATCATACAGTTAAACAAACACAAAACAAAATTATGTATCCAATCGGTGATACTGCTGTCAAAGTTTTATTTAAACAATTCTATTACACAACAGATTTAGTAGATCGAAAATAATTATCAGCTACCTTAATGGCTTTTCAATCTTTTTTATATAGTTTACTCAGGCAGAGCTCATCCAAACTGATCATTAAAACATAACGTAATCTATACAAAAAAATCAGTAAATTGATGTATAATAGCGCTCGTTTAAAAACTTAATTTTTTTACAGGTATTAACTTTTTAGAGTATGGCAAAAGAAGAAAGCATTGAAATGCAGGGCACTATTCTTGAAACCCTGCCAAACACTATGTTCAGAGTACAGCTTGAGAATGGTCACATTGTGATGGCACATATTTCAGGCAAAATGCGCAAAAACTACATCAGAATTCTGACAGGCGACAAAGTAACCGTTCAGATCACACCTTATGATCTGACCAAGGGTCGTATCACCTTCCGCGCCCGCTAATTTCCAACATAAAACAGTCTCCCTGAGTAGTTCTACCCAGGGCGTTTTGCATATTTGCAATACTGCTGATATTCAGTGCTGTCAGATCTTCATACATCAAGATCTGACTCTGTCCTGATGCTCGGTTGTTATGCTTTTGGTATTTCATCTTAGACCTTTATTGGCTTTTAAATTCTGCTAAAGCATATGAATGTGGCCTCAAGACCTTCTCTTTTTGGTACCTGTAAATCAAATTATCAACCTGACTGCTGGTACAACAAATGATCACTCTTGAGTATTTGAAAAGATATTTTGTTTTCTTTCTTTCCGTGGTGCTTCAGGGAAGCTCTATAGCCTTTATTACTTTTGCAGATATTGGTACAACTCCAATTTCATCCCCAAATTACGTACTATCTTTGCACTCAGAGCTAACCTTAGGTGACACCACCCTAATATTTAATGTGCTTTTGATTATTCTTCAGATTATGTTTATCTTTATAGGTGAGGAAAAACTAAAGGATCATGCTGTAAAACTCATACTGCAGATACCAGTCTGTCTCATCTTCTCATTTATGATTGATCTGTCAACAAGTACGTTGCATCTGCTTTTGCCTGAGAATTTCTCTTACGCACTCTCCTGGCTTCTTGTGGTTACAGGTGTTCTGATGCTTGCCCTTGCTGTGGCGCTGTCAGTAACCGCAAATGTTGCTATGGTTCCTGGTGAGTATTTCATCAAGATTTTTCATCCCATAGTCAAAAAAAGTTTCAGCTTTGTAAAAACCTTCTTTGATATTTTTCTTGTTAGTTCAGCTGTAATTATTTCTTTTTATCTGACCGATTTTACAATGGTCGAAGGGGTGAGAGAAGGTACTGTTTTTGCAGCCCTTAGCACAGGACCTGTTGTACACTTTATGCTTCCATACTGCAGAAGGCTTGAAAAGTATTTTGTCTGATTATTTGCCGTTTTCCATCAGGATCCTGGCCTGTTTTGAACTTACAATGTCATCTGTCAGCTTCTGCTCAGCCTTTGCTTCTGCTAAAAGACGCTGCTTCTTGTGTTTTTCAAGCAATGACTCAATTATCTTGCGCTGTTTCTGCTTCTCAAGATAATTGTCTCTTGCTCTGACCTCCTGCTCCTGAAGCTGTACAAGTCCGGCTTCCTGACGCACCTTGATATTCTCAAGCTTATCTAGAAACTGCTGATAGGTAAAATACATATTCATGTCCATACCGTTTTTTGACTTGCTGGCCATCTCATTTTGATAAATCTTTTCAAACTGCTTTAGCTGCTCAATCTGCTGCTCAAAACTTGCAACCGCATTTTTAGCGTCAGACCACATTTCCAAAGCCCTGTCCTCATCTTTTTTTCTAAGATCAAGAACTAGCAGAAGGCTTTTATCACTGCTCATCTACTATCCTTTAAAATTATTGGTAACTTTTACTTTTGAAGGACTGAAGGTACCACTGCTCTGAGAGCCGTTCGTCGCCTGAAGTCTCTGAGTATTGCCTTCATTAGTAACCTGAGCTTTCGCTGTCATGGCATCAACTTTCTGCTGAGCATCATTGATTAGCATCATTGAAAGCTGTTTCAAACCGTCAAGAGACTGCTTAAAAGGAACTATTTCCTTCATTCCCTGTACAGTAAACTCATCAATGTGAGGTTTTATCATGATTGCCTGATCAACTCTAGGATCAGAGCCTCTCTGATAGGCACCAATCTGTATCAGTTCTCTACTTTGGGTATACTGTGCAAGGCACTGTCTTATTGTTCTTGCCATTAGCATATGCTCTGCACTAACTACCGCAGGCATTACGCGGCTTACAGACTTTTCTACGTCTATTGCTGGAAAATGACCAGAATCAGCAAGCTCTCTTGATAAGACAATATGACCGTCTAAAATTGCTCTGGCAGAATCTGCAATAGGATCCTGCAAATCGTCACCTTCAACTAAAACAGTAAAGAAAGCGGTAATAGAGCCCTGCCCCTCACCACCGTTTCCTGCTCTCTCAACTAATGCTGGAAGCCTTGCAAATACTGATGGGGGATAGCCTTTTGTGGCATGAGGCTCTCCTACAGCTAAGGCGATTTCACGCTGAGCCATTGCATAACGGGTCAGAGAGTCAATCATGAGCAGGACGTTGTAGCCCTGATCTCTAAAATACTCTGCTATTGATAAGGTTGTCTCACAGCCTTTAAGACGCATTAAAGGAGAGGCATCAGCAGGAGCTGCAATTACTACAGAGCGGGCTCTGCCCTCCTCTCCCAAAATATCATCAATAAATTCCTTAACCTCACGACCACGCTCGCCTATAAGACCTACGACTACTATATCTGCAGTAGTACCTCTGGTCATCATTCCAAGCAGCACAGACTTACCTACACCTGAGCCTGCAAAAAGACCTATACGCTGTCCCTGTCCTATGGTTAATAATGAGTTAATTGCCTTGACGCCAACATCAAGTGGCTCTTTGATTGGTCGTCTTGCCATAGGATTTAGCTTTGCAGCATGCCATACTGAGGAATTTTTTGAGACTAAAGGCCCCTTCCCGTCAATTGGATTACCAATACCGTCTACAACTCTGCCTAAAAGATGTAAGCCGTATGGGTAATTGTCATTGCTGGATATGGGCGTTACCCGATCTCCATTTTGCACATCAATGATTTCTGTAGTAGGCATTAGATAAGTGGTCTGCCCTGAAAAACCAACCACCTCTGCTAACATTGGCCCGTTTGCAGTATCTATCCTGCAGCGCTGCCCTAAAGGAACCTTAATACCAACAGCTTCTAAGGTTAATCCGACAACTCTGGTCAGACGACCTGAAAGAACAGGCTCGCTATCTCTAACCTCAAGATTGATACTCTGAAGCCTTGACAGAAGATTACTCATGCACTGACTCCATCTGAGGCTCTATAATCTGCTCATTATGCTCAGCTGAAACATCAGACTGAGACTCACTCAGAGGTGGCTGAGCCTGAGTGTCTGCTCCAAGCTGTGAAATATCATTTGGAACTTCTGGCTTTTTAGGCTGTTCATCATATTCAGGACATCCTTCAATGCTTTCACGAAGAGCCTTGTCAACAGCAGGATAGCTTTTTGATAAAAAATCAGATAACAGTGAATCTATTCTGTCATCTATCTTCCATTCAATCTCTGAATATTCATTTAAAACACGGATGTCTCCTGGATTTAAAGAAGGATCCTCTTTTAAATCCCATTTTGAAGCCCTGATATAATCGGCTCCTATGTTCGCAAGTATAACTGCATAATCCTCAGAATTTAGGTATACCGTTGCACCTTTCTCCGCATTAGGAAGTACAGTAAGCGCCTTTTCAATTGCACTCTTAAGATAATCAGAATTGTTTGAAATTTCTCTTTTGGTTATTACCTTTACAAGTCTAGAGATAATGTAGGCAATCTCATCAGTTACATCGCGGTCAACCTCACGCAGAGGATTTGCAAGACAGTCTGCAAGATAACGGAACCTTTCTGCCTGCTCTAAAACAATTGTTCTGCCTGACTCAATTCCCTCACTTTGGCCTTTTAGGAAACCATCCTCACTACCCTGTGTAAGGCCCTGCTCATACCCCTTTGCTTTTCCATCCTCAAACCCGGATTTAAAACCTTCCTCCTTACCTTGTGCAAGCCCCTGATCAAAACCTGCCTTATAGCCCTCATCCTGTCCCTGAGCCTTCCCCTCCTCGTAGGCATCTGCTCTGATCCTGTCTAGCTCCTCTACGGATATTCCAGATGAAATAAGATTATCATCACCGTCATTGAGCTCTTCTTCTAAAATAGAGTTTGCCTCAAGAATTGCAGCTTTCATATTCTGCTGCTGTTCAAGTTTTTTGGCTTCTTCAACTCTTTTTCTCTGGCGTTCAATGGCATCGATGCTGATTCCAAGTGCATTTGTACCAGACTCCTCCTCTTCACTGAGAGTAGGCCACTTCTTTACCTTGTAGTTTGATATTTTTTCAGCACTGGTTACTGTTGTAACTTTTCGGTTGTACCTTGAATCAACCTTTAAAGGGATATATGGATCAGGATCTTGTGAAGGGATCAGATCACCTTCTCCCTCAAATTCTTTTTTGAACAAATTATCCATAGTCAGGCCTTAGTCAACTAGACGAAATCACCACCGCCACCACGGTTAAGCATAATAGCTCCTGAATCTGCAAGTTTTCTTGCAATGGTAAGGATTTCCTTCTGTGCGCCCTCCACATCTGAAAGCTTGGTAGGTCCCATAGATGCAAGATCTTCTTTTAAGGAGGCAGATGCACGGGAGGACATATTCTTAAAGAACTTCTCCTTAAGATTATCATCCGCACCTTTTAATGCCTTCTGAAGCACATCTACCGGTACATCACGAAGAAGTGTCTGGATTGAACGGTCATCAACAGCCCCGAGATTCTCAAATACAAACATAAGATCCTGGATCTGATTACCAATTTCCTTGTCCTGAGACTGAATTGCATTCATCAGCTGAGTCTCAGTTGAGCTGTCAAGGTAGTTCATAATATCTGCAGCACTCTTGAGACCACCAATCTTTGCAGTCTGTGAACCTGCTGCACCAGCGAACTGTTTCTCCATGATTTCATTTAATTCCTGCAGTGCTGCCGGCTGAACCTCTTCTAAGGTAGCAATACGCATAATAAGATCAAGTCTAACCGCTTCAGGGAACTGCGCGAGGATCTCAGCTGACTGCTCCGGCTCAAGATATGAAAGCACAATAGTCTGGATCTGAGGATGCTCGTGCTGAATAATTGTCGCAACCTGACGCGCATCCATCCATTTTAGAGAATCAAGACCACGTGAACCTGTACCTAAGGAAATCTGCTCGATGAGGTTGTTTGCCTTCTCGGTACCTAAAGCTGCAACTAAAGCATGACGAACGAAATCTGAATTTCCAAGTCCAAGATTAGAATGCTTGGTTACGTCCTTTAAAAAAGTCTTGTGAACAGCGTTTACCTGATCCTGCGTAAATGCGGTCATCTCAGACATTCTGATACCAAGTTTCTGTACCTGCTTTGGCTCAAGATTCTTAAAAATCTGAGCAGCATCCTCCTCTGACAGAGAAAGCATCAGCAGAACAGCCTTATCCATTCCGGACATATTTTCGATTGCAGCCTTTTCATCCTCATTAAGCTCCAGCATTGCATTGCTTGAGCCTGCCGAAATAGGCTGTGGTTTTGGTATTGTTGGAGTGTTATCTGACATTTAAAACTCCTATGCCTTTTCTTTAAAATCTTCAGCAAGCCAGTCCTTGATAACTTCAGCAGTAAGCTGAGGTTCATTAGAGGACAAGGTTCGTACAGCTTTGAGCAGATCGGCCTCTTTATGCAGATTTGGAAGCTCGATACCGCCTTCATGATTAATGGTGTAAACCTGATCAGCAAGTTCCTTGTTCTTGGCAATGAGATTGAAATCATCAAATCCATCTAAAGCGGACTGGGAGTCAAGCTCATCCTGATCAAGCTCTGGATTGAGATCATTCTCATCCTTGTGAAGCAGTTTGTTAAGCAGAGGTCTGATGATAAAGATGATCACAATCAGTACCACTATCACAGAGCCACCAATTCGTACTAGGCGGTAGAAGTATTCCTGCTCATACCAAGGAAGTGGTGGTCTGATATCGCCGTGAGGGAAACATACAGTCTCCACCTTGACAAAATCACCCCTGGCCTCATTTAGACCAAGGCCGCCTCTTACAAGATCAGCAATCTTGTTGAGATCTTCCTGTGAACGAGGGTTATAAACGACGTTACCGTCCTTATCAAGACTCCTTACATAATCAACAGCAACTGATACTGTAAGTCTCTGCACAACGTTTGATGGTCTTACAGTATGACGAACTGTGGTATCCACCTCATAATTACGCACAGCCTCTCTGCTCTCTTTTCTGTTATCAGTGCTGGTCTGGGCTGTTGCTGTTCCGTTCTTTAGCTGCTGAGGTATAGAGGCATTAGCAGGTGGCTGATTTGAAAGTGAACCTGGAACCCCATAAGGGTTAGTCTTTTCGTCATTTCCTGAAGCTTCCTTTAAAGTTTCAGAACGGATTGCCTGAGAATCAGGATTATAAAGCTGAGAGGTTTCTTCCTGTACTGTAGTATCAAGGGTTACATCAACCTCAGAGGAGTAGTTTCCAAGTCCAAGCATAGGAGCGAGAATTGTATCAAGCTTGTCCCGATACTGAGCCTCACGCATGGTTCTGATTTCAAATTCCTTTTGCAGTTTGCTTTCTGCAGTATCAGTCTTTACCTCAGCTGACAGCAGTCTTCCCTGCTGATCGGTAACACTAACATCCTTAACTAGAAGATTGTGCACTGAAGAGGCAACCATGAATCGAATTGAATTTACATTCTCAGGAGTTAAATAGGCATTCTGTTTTAAAGTGACCACAACCGCAGCACTAGGACGGCTCTTTTCACGGGCAAAAACATTTTCCTTTGGGATGGCAAGAAGAACTGTTGCATGTCCCACTCCGTCAATTTTTTCAATGGCACGGGCAAGCTGTATTTCACGACCATGTTTAATACGCTCACTCTCCATTCTTTGAGAAGTACCAAAACTTGAGTCAGTCATGAGGATCTGATCGCCCTCATCTGCATTCAATTCTGGCAAAGCTATACCGCGTCTTAGCATCAGCTCCGTGATCTGACTATACTCATTTGCATCAACTACAATGGTATTGTTACCTGCAAGACGGTAATGAAAGCTCTCGTTGTTTAGAAAATCTAAAACCGCACCAATTTCATTAGCGGAATACTGACCTAGTGTGCGCTCAGTCTGAACTGATTTGCCTGATGAGGTGAAACTTATTGCAGCAAAGATTATTGCAGCAACAAAAATTACTAAAAAACCAAGAATAATAAGACGATGCACCATTTCACCGTCTTTGAACATGTTTTTAATGAAGGATGATTTTTCCTCAGCATCATCTGCAACAGTGTCTGAAACCTCATTGTGCTCTGCCACAAGATTTGCTGAAGGAGCCTGAGCCTGTTCAGAAGCTGGTGCAGACAGTGCAGTTGATACACCACCCTGCCCCTGACTGCCACCTTGTGCTACAGGAAACTCATTTTCTGCCATTTTTTATCCTCATCACCAAAAAGCAGCCTTAAATCTGCATTTGTGAAATTGTCTTATAAGCTTCAATCATTTTATTACGAACCTGAATGGTTGCATCAAATGAAATACTTGCTTTTTGTGACGCAATCATAACATCAGAAAGTGTCATTGATCTGTCGCCTAAATCAAAACGGGTCTGCTTGTTAGAAGAGTCGTTCTGAAGATTATTAACTGTTTCAAAAGCCTGATTAAGCATGCTTGCAAAAGCACCAACATTGTCAGGCTCATTTACTGATGCAGCTCCTGATACACCGGCGGTTTCATTAAGATATACCGGAGTATCCTGTACCTGCTGAGGCTGCTGAATATTGCCCACAGTAGCCATGCTTAATGTACGCATTTGCTGCTGCATTTTCTGCAGCTGTGCCATCATTGAACTGTTTCCAAGACCGTTTACAGACAAACTCATATATACCTCTTACCGTCAAAAATCAGACAGTTTTTTATTTACCTAAGATATATATTTCAATTTGCGTGCCAACTTATTCAAAATGACATCAGATCACAATCTGCATACAGCTTTATATGTAGATTTTGCCTTTTTCCTTTATGTATTTCAAGAATTAGCGCTACAAGGCAACTAAGAAATTGATATCACTCACAAGCACAGAGAAATTGCAGATCTCACAAAATTTTCTTAAGAAGTTAACTTTAGCTTTTTGAATTAAACCTAACAAAGCTGGAATTTCATAAGTCTTAAGGATTGGGGGGGCCTGAATATCTTTTATGCATTCTGACTCAGTTAAACACAAGACTTATCATTAAAACATAACAGATTTACTTCAGTCTCTAAAACTTAGTATTACTGATCTTTCCTAATTGTGCCCATACTTGATCTATCTTCGGTATCTTATTCAATTACTGTGCTAAAATCTTATACAGAATAAGTAAGAGGCGTTTATGA
>JBJEWX010000065.1:0-3124 GCA_051885275.1 Succinivibrio sp.
TCTTTTAAAATATCTAAAAGACTCTTTTTACCATCAACCAGGTACTCTCCTTTCTGAACTGCAGAATATTCTTTATGGAATCTTAGATAAAGATGATCAATCTGCTTTTCAATTGGGTTGCTTACAAAATCGTCAACCACAGAGGAAGCGTTATATCCTGACTTTAGAGAATACAGCTGATGTTTATACACAGCAGGAGCTGACTGAAGATCACTGATGGATTTGTAGACAATAAAGGCAAATACCGCAACCACCAATGCCATAATGGCACAACAAATAAGCAGTAGCCTTCGATAACGGACCAGAGAGGTTTGCTGATAAAACTTAGAATTGAACTGACTCATAGAACTAATTATAGTTGATCTATGACGGATTATGAAAATTTTTATATGCAGACATATCCATAAAACGGCTACAAATAGCCATTTTAGGCTAATGACAAATTAAAAATTTTTTTTAGGATAAATCCTGGCAGTATTATTGAGCCATCTGCGGTTTATTTTCAGAAGCTTCAAACATTTCCTCTTTTACAAAAGCCCTTCTCTCCCTGTCAAGAATCTCTCCTGCTCTATAGGCTAAATCCTTATAACTTCTTCCATCATCAATAGTATTTGAAGAGCCTATAATAATCGGAAGCACAACGGAGTAATTGTTTACATATAAAGGATTTATCATCTGTTCTTCAATGTTTGAACATATCTTTTCAACATCCACAGAACTCTTTATATTGTCAAGAAGAATGATAAATTCTGAACCAAGTCTGCAGATCTTGTCGTTGTAGCCTACAACCGAGTGTAACCTCTTAGTAACCTCAACTAAAATTTCATCACCGGTATGATAACCAAATACAGTGTTGACCTGTTTGAAATGAATCAGCTCCAAAATCACAAGTCCATACTCTTTTTTCTTGATGGCAAGTTTCTTTTTTGCCTCATTAGTAAAGATCTCGTGGTTTGCTGTCCCCGTCAGTATATCAACAGCTTTTATAGAGGAAACAGTGAAGTAATGCTTTATTCCTAAAATTATCGCAACAAGTGAAATGCAGTAGAGAACAAACATCACAGCCCAGAATAACTTAAAGAACGAGGAGGACAGTTCTCCTTCCTTTACCTTTAAAGCCAAATCCCAGCGCTGCTTTCCAAAGAATAGGGATTTTTGTCTTGTATTTGGACTTTTAGTCTTGAAAAGCTTATTGTCACCCCAGATAAAATCATTTTTCCCCTTGTATATAGACGATCTTACACCATATACAAAAAGCTCATCTTCTACATTTAGGCGAACACACTCAAGGAACTTATAAAAGTCAGCGCAAAGCCCCACATATCCCCAGTATTTGCCATCAATAAAAACTGCTCTTCTGTTGTAAACCAGAACTCTGTGTGTTCTTGGAGAAATCAGAGGTCCCTGTACTACCACGTCATCCGGATTATTTTTGGCCAGGCGGTTGTAGTACATGGAAGTTGAATCGTTGAAATATGCAATGTCAGGTGAATTTGTCCTGTTTAGCGGATAGGTAACAGAAATAGAATCCTCAGGAGCTATTACATATGCATAGACAAAATCTGTGTTCTTTCGGTTAAAAAAGGACGATAGGTCTCTAGGCATAAGCTCTGTCTTAACAAAATTCTCCATCTCCTCTAATGGAGCATCTGGATTCTTCTCGACATATGTTGCAAGCTTCTGTGTGTGATGAAATATGATGTCATAGTCTTTTACCATTTCATGAGAAAGGTTGATCATTCTCTCAACACCAATGGAATGATTCTTATCTGACAGAACTTTAGAAAACACATCCTGAAGATAAGTTGTGGCACAAAAAAAGATTAACGTTGTTACCACAACAGCAACAGCATAAATCATTTTTCTGTAATATTTTGCAAACAAACCGTACATTTATTCTTCCAAAGAGACGCCAGATGCAATAGTCCTTTTTTATTCTACATTATCTTATTTATGTGGCTTAGCACCAAATACAATTTGTTTTACTTTGATCAAATTTCAAATCAAAACAGTTTAAAAAAAAATCATAATGTGAATATATTTTTATTTTTTTTCTCATCAATCATCCTCTGATTGATTCCTGCATCAAAAACTGCTTTTAATCTTCTGAACCGCTTACAAATTCCATCCTTCCTCTTTGTAATTATCTTATGCATTTTACCTTCAGTTTTGGATGAGAGATGCTTCAAATAGTGCTAAAATATGCAAAATTTTGAGAACACCAACCTATGGATTCAAGGCAATAATAATTATGGATATGGAAAAAACCTATACCCCGGAGAATTTTGAAAGCTCTACCTATCAGAAATGGGAAGAAAACGGATTGTTTAAACCATCCTATGATGAGTCAAAACCATCATACTCAATTGCTCTTCCTCCTCCAAACGTTACCGGTTCTCTGCACATGGGTCACGCATTCCAGCAGACAATCATGGATACTCTCATCCGCTACCACCGAATGAAGGGTGACAATACTCTGTGGCAGTGCGGTACAGATCATGCCGGTATTGCAACTCAGATGGTTGTGGAAAGAAAGCTTGCAAAAGAAGAGAATCTAACAAGACACGACCTTGGCCGTGACAGGTTTATCGACAGGATCTGGCAGTGGAAGGAACAGTCAGGTGGCACCATCACCAAGCAGATGAGAAGACTCGGTACTTCTGTAGACTGGACCCGCGAAAGATTCACTATGGATGAAGGTCTTTCAAAGGCCGTTCTGGAAGTTTTCGTAAGACTCTTTGACGAAGATCTTATTTACAGAGGCAAGAGACTTGTCAACTGGGATCCTAAGCTGCGTACCGCTATCTCCGATCTTGAAGTTGAAAACAAAGATGTTAAGGGATTCATGTGGTACATCAAGTACAAACTTGCAGATGGTGTAAAGACCTCAGATGGTAAGGATTACGTTCTGATTGCCACCACCAGACCAGAAACCCTTTTAGGCGATAGCGCTGTTGCTGTAAATCCTTCTGATGAAAGATTCGCTTCAATAGTTGGCAAATACCTGGAATTACCTCTGGTTGGCCGTAAAATTCCTGTTGTAGCTGATATGCACGCAGATATGACAACAGGTACAGGCTGTGTAAAGATTACCCCTGCCCATGATTTTAATGACTATGCGGTT
>JBJEWX010000066.1:0-3104 GCA_051885275.1 Succinivibrio sp.
AGCAGATTATTTTGAGAATATTGAAAAACAGCGTTCTGATGATGCAAAGGCTGATAAGGCCTGGAAGGATTCCTCAGATTCAGAGCAGCTTGATATTTTCAACATCTAGTTAAAACTGCAGCTGCTGTTTTATATAATTTTTATAAATGCAGGATCGCAAAACGCTCCTGCATTTAAATTTCTGATATAAACAAAAACTTTCCGCATCAAGAATTCACTCTTTAAACCGGCAAGCTCTTTTACCTAAAATTCTGCACTTGCAGACATCAGTTTGTGTTTATCGCGGGTAGAACGTTGCCTTCTCCACATACTGAAGATTCTTTGGATCTTCACCTTCAATAAGTTTAATGAGATATTTAGATAGAATTTTTCCGATTGAATGTAAATTCTGTCTAAGACCTGGTACAGGAGGAGTAAAGAAGAGGGGGAGCTCTGAAGTCTCCACGTTGATGACAAAAACATCTTTGTTAACGGTGAGACCAGCATCACTGATACCCGCAATACAGCCTAAAGCGGAAATTTCAGAGCCACAGAAGATCCCGTCTGGGTGATCCTCTTTAGACATCAGATCATAAATGAGTTTTCTGTAGTTAGTTGAGAGAGTATGGTCGTAAATTACGTCTCTTTCCTGATTAAAAACAGCCCCAAACTCCATTGCGGCTCTCTTAACTCCAAAGAACTTATGACAGGCATAGGTATAATCAGCAGAGGAGGAGAGCATTACAATCTTTCTGCAGCCTTTGTCATAAAGGTATGAGGCAGCCCTATAACCGATATCATAGTTGTCAATGTCAGCATAAGCGTGCTCTACGCTGATTTCTGTCTGACCAAAGGTAATAAAGGGAAATTTCTTTTCCTGCAGATAGGTTACTCTGTCATCTCTGGTCTTAGTTGCATTGATGATAATACCTCCTGCAAGTTTGCTTTCTACCGCATATTTAACTGGTTCAAGCGGATCGTGTCCAGGCATAAGAGGCACAATTGAGAGATTAAAAGGGGTACCTTCAAGGCCTGAGGTTAAACCTGAAATTAGGGGAATACATCCGACATCGCCTATGATATCGCCGTAGTTAAGCATAGGCAGTACTGCCACAAGATTGTAATTGATTCCGGTTTTTAAGCTTAAGCCCTGAATATTGGGGGCATAACCTAATTTTTTAGCTGCAGCCTTTACTTTATCGATTGTTGGCTGTTTTACATCGTCTCCATCTTTAAGAGCTCTAGATACAGTGGTTACAGACAGTCCGGTATACTCAGCAATTGTTTTTAGTGTAACTGACATATAGAAAGATATTCCCAAAAGAAGATCAGTAAAATAGGCTTAAAAAGATATTAACACAGGAACAAACCAATAAGTTTTTCAAAATGCTTCACATACGTCAAAACAAAGAAATAAAGTACATTCTGGGAATTTACTTTTAAAAAAAGCGGAGTAAAGAGTAAAGCTTATGAATTTTAAGATCAGACTGGGCTTATCTAAATGAAATCATTGAGATTTATAAAGACAAATTGATAACTTTTTTGAAAAAAGAAATCAGTAAATTATGACCGCAATTATTGTCAGGAATTTATTTGAGGGAGCGATCATATCTTAGAAGCAGTAAACGATGTTTCTATATATAAGGTAACGGAGGTTACCTTTATCATCAGCTGAATCCCTTAGGAGGTGATCCAAACACTTTGGAGGCTACTCTTTCAACATCGTTTACTGTAGAAGGTTGAACACATACTTCATTTAGAAGTTTTCTGTTCAATAGTTTAGCTTAAATGAAGTGACAAATTTACATCCCATAATTATGCCCATCCGAGCACTCTTTATCACTACAGGGGTAATTCTAAATTACCATTCGGCTCTTGAGTGTGATTATGATCACAATAAAATAGCTGGCTAAAAAATAGGATAATATACTGTTAATATATTTGTTGTGAGTTATAAAAATTATGGGGTATTGAACAAATTTTTTAATGCAAAAAGTGCAAAAAGATGCCATTTCTACAAAATATTTGCTGTTGCTTTATAATTTTTTCAGAAGATTAGATTTACCGTGAGCTTTTCCTAAAAGATGTCCCTCTATAAAAGCACCTATGTTGTCAACTCTCAGAGACTCTATCTTATTGCTGACAGGAGTAGTCTTTGTTATTGCTTCTGGGAGAGTGCATTAGAGTTAAACAACTCATTTGCTAAAAAATTAGCAAAGGCACTTAGCAGCTCAGAATATCAGGAGAGCCGTGTTATCAGGCAGGCTAAAAGAGAGCTTAATGAGTATATAAAAAAAGAACGCTCTGACTTTTCTGTTCCTCTATCTTTTAGTGGATCTGATTTTGAGCTTTCAGTGTTAAAGCAGCTTTTATCCGTTCCCTATGCTAAAACGGTGTCATATAGCGATATAGCTAAAGGCATCGGCAGGGATAAAAGCCAAAGAGCAGTGGGGCGGGCTGTTGGGGCGAATCCTCTGGTAATTTTCATACCCTGTCACAGAGTGATTTGCTCTGACGGATCTATACATGGGTATTCAGGTGGAGATGAGAGCAAAAGGTATTTACTGACACTTGAACAGGGAATCGCTGCAGTCTAGGTGACTGCAGCAGTTGAGATATTATCAGTTTGTTTTGATCTTTTGATAATTAGATATATCAATAAGCTCAGGCTTGCAAAGCACAGAATCCATAATTTTAAAGCCGTTGTCATAGGTATAGTTATCATTGACAGCAACCTTTCGGCCCTGACTTATATCCTTAACCATCTGCACAACAGTATCACACAGCTCTTTTGACTTGTATATGGTCATACCCTGTTCGCCATTCTTAATGTGATCAAGCGCATTAGGGGTTGAATCACAGCCGGTAATTACAGGCATATTGTCGCTTGTGTAGCCTCTTCGTTTAAGAGCAAAGATCACACCGTCTGCAATACTGTCATTTGCGGTTAATACTGCATCTAGTTTTTCACCGTCAGGTCCGTAGCCAACCTTGTCGATAAGATCATTCATTCGCTTATTGGCAAGTTCACCGCTCCAGGAATCAATGCCTGTATCTTCTAATGTTGTCTGTTCAGATTTGATTTTTACAAAATCAAGAACCAGAAAACCGCTTAAGGCTTTCAT
>JBJEWX010000067.1:0-3103 GCA_051885275.1 Succinivibrio sp.
AGAGTAGATCTGGATTTACTTAAATTTTTTATCTGGGAAACTCGAGTTAGTTATATCTAAAAGTGAAGCAGAAAATGAAGAGTTCGTCTAGGCAATTGCTCATAATCTTCTAATAAAGATTACTTTGAAATAACAAATTATCAGCTTCATAGAGACAATGTGAGCAGGGTTAGCTTTTGTCATTCAACAACTTCATCTTTCTTAAAGAAACTGAATAAAGAGACGTTGAAATATATGATATGGCTAATTTAGACTTTTGGTGGAAACAATGATAAAACTATTAGACTGCACTCTCCGTGATGGAGCTTATATCAACGGCGCAAATTTTGGTTATGAGACTATTCGGGGCATCATCAAAAGAATGCAGGATGCCAAGGTTGAGATCATTGAATGCGGATGGCTGAAAAATGATCCTCATAAAAAAGGCTCATCATATCTTCATGTTCCAGATGATTTAAAGCAGTATCTGGTGAATAAAGATCCTAATGTCACATATGTAACAATGATTGACTGGGATCGTTATAATCTTGATTACCTACCACAGTGTGACGGTCAGTCTGTAGATGCTGTTAGAGTTGTGTTCCCTAGAGGCAAAGCTAAAGAAGGTCTTGAAGTTGCATCAAAGATTAGAGAAAAGGGTTACAGAATTTTCTGTCAGGCTGCAAATACATTAGGTTATTCCGATAGAGAACTTTTAGATCTTATTGATGAAGCCAACAAAGTAAAACCTGAAGGAATTTCAATTGTAGATACCTTTGGTGCTATGTACCCAGATGATCTAGAAAGAATCCTCTCAATCTTTGTACATAATCTTCATCCATCCATCAAGATAGGTTTCCATTCCCATAATAATCAGCAGTTATCATTTGCTCTTACCATCCAGTTTGTAAGAAGTATGACAGAGCAGGGACGAGAGATCATTGTAGATTCAAGTCTATGCGGTATGGGCAGAGGTGCCGGTAATGCCACAACAGAACTGGTTACAAGTTTTTTAAACAAGAAGTACTATGGAAATTATGACTTGGATCTGATCATGGATACCATTGATATGTACATGGTTCCATTCCAAGAGAAGTATTCCTGGGGCTATTCAATTCCAACCTATATTGCAGGTATGTACTGTTCCCATGTTAACAATCTTGATTATCTTCTGAAGAAACATAGAGCAAATGCAAAAGAAATAAGATGTGTCATTTCTTCATTAAAACCTGAAGAGAGAGTTCATTATGATTATGATCTTCTCGAGCAGCGTTACATTGAGAATCAGAACAATGAAATTGATGATGAGAAAACACTGGAAATTCTGAGTTCTCAGCTAAAAGACAGAGAAGTTCTGTTAATTGCTCCTGGCAGATCATCAATGGAAGAGAAGACAAAAATTGAGGAATACATAAAAGATCACAATCCTGTTGTAATAGGTGTCAACGCTGTTCTTCCATCTTACAGATATGACTATCTGTATCTGATGAGTCAAGTTCGCTATGACTATGCAAAAGAAGCTTATCCTCAGCAGTTTGCAAGCACTTCTAAGATACTGTTATCAAATATCAGATCAGATACAAAAACAGATGTTTATACAGTAAGGTATGAAAGAGCAATCAAGCGAGGCTGGAAGCATTTTGATAATGCTGTAATCTGCCTGTTAAGATTATTGAATAAACTCAACGTTAAAAAAGTTTTAGTTGCAGGTTTTGATGAGTTTTCTGACAGATATAACGAAAGTTATGCTGATCCTAAGCTTCCTACTGTACATGGAGTAGAAGACTGGGATAAATTTAATGAAGAACTCAAAGTGATGTTTAATGATCTTCTTATGCGAGTTAACGGAAACATGGAAATTTCAATGCTGACAGAAACAGCATTGGCGAATTTATAAGGGTAGTAAATGAAATATACGGAACAGGTTCAACAGTCCTATGATTTGTTTAGGTCTCAGTTAATTGAGCGACTTTGTTGTGTCTATGCTAAATTTAAACAATCTGACATCGTAATTTGGGGAATTGGCGAATATGGGAAGTGTGTTGCCAGATTTCTGGATAAACACTTAGATATGAAACAGAATATCAAATGTTTCTGTGACAGTTATCATGACGATTCTGTTTTCAAAGAAATTGAAGCAATACCAGTTTTCTCCCCAACTAAATCTACAGCTGAATATCCTCATGCTGTTTATATCATTGCCTCAGATTTTTATGAGGAAATTCTGGCCAACATCGCAAAATCTGATTACAGCTTCATTAAGACTTTTGTAATAGATTATGACAACAAGATGCTTGAAAAACAGCTAATCTACTATACAAATGCTCCAGATAAAAATACTGTAGTAAGCTTTAACTACACGTGGTTTGATATCTATTCAGAAATGAAACAGTCGGGTAGATTGGATAAATACATCGATGAAATATACCCGATGCTTGAAGATAACGAATCAAGACAGATACTTGATAACAGATTTAACACATTCTTGTCGGGCGATATGTCCTTTATTGATAAAAATCCTATCAATAGAACTACTTATTTTTCAAAAGACTTCTATTCCATAGGCAAAGAAGAAGTTCTTTTTGATTGTGGTGCATTTGATGGTGATACTATAAGGGACTTTAATAGGTTTACCCAAGGTCACTATCTAAAAATATTGGCATTTGAACCAGATAAGAAGAACCTCAAAAAATTACAGGCACTTGTAGATGAGAATTTTTTCCATGATGTAGTGGTTCTAGATGTTGCAACTGGTTCGACAGACGGAGAAGTTTGCTTTAATACCACAGGTAACATGGGTGCTAGAGTTGTACAGGGAAATCCAACAAGTTCTGTTGGCGACAATTCAGTAAAACTAGTAAAGCTTGATAATTATATTGATTACAAACCAACTCTTATCAAAATGGATATTGAGGGGGCTGAACTTGATTCCTTAAAAGGAGCATCAGAGATAATCAGAAAGTATAAACCAAAACTTGCAATCTGTATTTATCATATGCCACTTGATTTCTATGAGATCCCTGTGTTTTTAAAATCTCTTGTTCCTGAATACAGGTTTAAAGTAAGACAGCATGAGCCAGGCTTCTGTGAAACAGTTCTTTATGCCTATGTAGATTAAGGTATT
>JBJEWX010000068.1:0-3086 GCA_051885275.1 Succinivibrio sp.
CTTTTGGTCGCCATTTTTTTTGTGATGGCGATCGGTATCATTTGGTTGTCGTATTCTTTTTTAACAGAAGCTGCTGTATAGGATTTTTTTTATCTGCACTAATCATGTGTCTCATGTATTCCCATTCTAGAGCTTAAAGTGTTTATTTATTTTACTTTGGGCTCTTTTTAGAGCCCTTTTTTATTGAGGATAATTTTATGAGTGTATCTGTAAAATCACTGTCTTTTCTAATAGGCTTGTCTTTAGTATCTGCAAATGCTTTGGGATGGAGCAGAGCGTGGTTAAGGTTGGGGTCGTAGGTGAGAATAATGAGCTTTGGACCCCGGTAATTGAAAAATTAAAAGCAGAAGGGGTAAAGCTTGAGCTTGTTAAGTTTGCAACATATCCTCTTCCTAACAGAGCTCTTTCAGATGGGGAGATTGATCTTAATGCATTTCAGACGGGAGCCTTTTTAAAAACTGAATCACAGGAGCATGGTTATAAGCTTAAAGCCATTGGTACCACAGTCATTGCCCCTCTGTCCTTATATTCAGTAAAAATTAAAAATGTGAATGAGATTAAAGAGGGGGCCACAATCACCCTTGCAAATGATCCTATCTCAACTGGTCGTGGCCTTAGAGTCCTTGAGTCCTTAGGCTTTATTACCCTTAAAGAGGGCGCAGGATACCTGCCTAGTTCATCGGATATAACTACAAACAGCAAAAAACTCAAACTGTTCTTTGTTGATGCTGCTAATACCTATAATACTCTTCCGGATGTTACCGCCGGCTTTATCAATGGTGGCTATGCTGTTGATCATGGGCTTAATCCAAAAACAGATGCGGTTTATACAGAGAATACCCAGGGCTGGGGGCTTGAAAATCCATTTGTAAATGTGATTGCAGCAAGAGAGGCAGATAGTGAAAATCCTCTTTATCTGCATATTGTTGAGCTTTATCACAGTAAGGAAGTTGCTGATGTTATAAGTGAAGCCTATAAAGGTGCTCTCATTCCTGCATTTAAATATTAGGAGATTATGATGTCGCAAAAGGTTATATACCTCGCAGGAGGCTGCTTCTGGGGAGTTTCAGAATATTTTTCTAGGATTAATGGTGTAATAAAGACAGTTACAGGTTACGCCAACTCGAATGTGGACCATCCTGCCTATGAAGAGGTAAAAACAGGTATGACAGGAGCCGCTGAAACTGTAGAGGTGACCTACGCTCCTAATAAAGTTTCCCTAAAGATACTTTTAAGACAGTTTTTCAAAATAATTGATCCTACATCTGCTACTAAACAGGGTGAGGATGAGGGAACTCAGTACAGAACTGGAATCTATTTTATCAATGATGACGATCTTAAGGTTATAGATGAGGTGCTCTTTGAGGAGCAGAAAAAGTATGAAGCTAAAATTGTCACACAAATAGCCAGACTGAGTAATTTTTATAAAGCTGAAGATTACCATCAGGATTATCTTAAAAAGAACCCTCAGGGTTACTGTCATATAGACTTTTCCTCGCTTGAAGATATTAATGAGCAGAAAGATAAGTTTATCTCACCGGATCGTTACAGACTAGGTAGCAGGGAAGATCTTAAAAAGAATCTTTCTGAGCAGGCTTATGAGGTAACTCAGCACGCGAAGACTGATGAGCCTTTTAAAGGAGAGCTGAATGGTAACTTCAAAAAGGGCCTGTATGTTGATCCAATTTCATTTGCTCCGCTTTTTGTTTCAACCGACAAATTTGAGTCTGGTTGCGGATGGCCAGCCTTTTCAAAACCTATAGATGAGAGCGTGCTGACAAGACATCTTGATACCTCTTTAAATCGTCAGCGAATCGAGGTTAGGAGCAAAACCAGCAATGCACATCTTGGGCATGTGTTTACAGACGGTCCAAAGGAGAGGGGCGGTCTTCGCTACTGTATAAACAGCTCCGCTCTAAAATTCATCCCTTATGAGGATCTTGATAAAGAAGGTTTAGGGGAGTTTAAAGAGTATATAGATGAGGAGAATCAGTAGCCTAAACTAGGTGTTCTTTTCTTTATGCCTCCTCATGGCATAAGCTTGCGGAGGTAAGTTGTTTTCTTGAATTTTATCTTATAAATCAGCAAACTAAGTAAAAGCTTTGTCAGTTTGTATCAGTAAAAGAGTCTGTTTATAAAATGAACATGGATAATGCCTCCTGAGGTATTTTATGTTCAGGGCAGATTTTACATCTTTTGAAAAAACCGTAAGACTTCTTTCAGGATATCTATCAGATGATCTTGTAGGATCCCTAGTTGAAGGGCATGTTGATGAGATCCTGTTAAATCCTGACTCATCGCTGTTTGTCAGATACAACGATGGGCAGTCTGTTCTGCATTCAAGTCTTGATGAAGGGACCGCCCAGATTGTTATCAGGCAGATAGCTTCAATGATGCATTTTGACATCAATGAATTCTCACCAATCATTGAATGTGAAATCGCAGCTCTTAACTCAAGATTCTCTGCAGTTTTACCGCCTTTGTGCAAATCTCCAATCTTTTGCTTGAGATCACTGCATGCTCTTTCCTTGTCTTTAGATGATCTAAAAGCTTCAGGTTTTATAAGCAATGAAATGAGTGAGGAGATAGATCAGATCTTAAAAACGCATCAGAATATTATTGTATGCGGGCCAACAGGGTGCGGAAAAACCAGTTTCATAAATTCGCTGTTAAAACGAATAGCGTTATATGAGCCACAGTGCAGAATTGTCTGTATAGAAGATACTCCAGAGCTTAAGATTGAGAATTCAAACTCAGTCAGCCTTGTAAGTAATCAGGATACCTCAATAAGTTCTCTTCTCAAAGCTACTCTAAGACTAAGTCCTGACCGCATTGTGGTTGGAGAGGTCAGAGCAGAGGAAGCTCTTGATCTTATAGATGCGCTCTCAACCGGTCATAGCGGATCACTTTCATCTGTTCACGCAGCAGGTATTCCGTCTGGTTCCTGGCCACTTCCGCCTTTACTTTTTCCTGAAATTCGTTCTTGATTGCGATGATCTCCATCTCCTGCAGAAGCATCGCCACCAACACCTCATAGCGTTCTGTCAGGGTCACAGCCTCCAGCAGGCGCTGTTTTCCCCGAAAGT
>JBJEWX010000069.1:0-3083 GCA_051885275.1 Succinivibrio sp.
ATGTGGGTCAGGTTCATGCAAGAACTATAGGTGTACTTGAGCTTAGAGACGGAAGACGCAATCAGAAGCTCAAAAAGTATGTGGCCGTTTTTGACGGTACACAGTATCGTGTGTTTGACCCTACAACAGGTCTTACCGGATTAAAACCAAATCAGCTTATATGGAATGACAACGGCAATTCGCTTTTGGATATTTCTGGCGGCCGTAATGCAAGAGTAAGCTTTACTACACTTAGCAACAATGTAAGCGCCATTGAGGCTGGTATGAGAAAGGCTAATATCAATATAGCAGCAGGTGAGGAGCTTTTACCTTTCTCCCTGTCTGTACTTCCTGTTGAGGAACAGTCCTTATTCAAAGGTCTCCTGCTTTTGCCTATAGGTGTGTTAATTGTTGTATTTTTGAGAATTATTATAGGCATTAAAACCTCAGGTACCTTTATGCCTGTGCTGATTGCAATGTCCTTCCTGCAGACCTCCCTTATTGTGGGATTACTTGGCTTTGTTGCAATTGTAGGCGTGGGGCTTATTGTCCGCTCCTGGCTTTCTCATTTGAATCTTCTTTTGGTGGCTAGAATATCCGCTGTTATCATTACAGTTATCTGCCTTATCGGTCTTGTCTCCTTCTTTACCTATAAAATAGGTCTTACCGAAGGTGTAAAGATAACTTTCTTCCCGATGATTATTCTTTCATGGACAATTGAAAGAATGAGTATTCTCTGGGAAGAGGAGGGATACAAGGAGGTATTAAAGCAGGGCGGCGGCTCTTTGTTTGTGGCTGTGTGCGCCTATCTGTCAATGAGCAGCTTCTTTATTCAGCATCTAACCTTCAATTTCCTGGGATTACAGCTTGTATTGCTTTCCCTTGTGCTTATCATGGGTAACTATACTGGCTTTAGATTCTCAGAGATGAAACGCTTCAAGTCCCTAACCGCTCAGATTAAGACCTATCACAATGGTGATGAGAGTGAGCATGAATCTGTAAGATTAAAAAAGGAACTAGACGAGATTAAATCAGATCCTCACAACACCTACCGCAAGTGGAAGCTTGAGGCTCAGGCAAAACTTTCTGATTCTGAAAATAAAGCAACAGAGAATGACAAGTCAAGTGATATTAAATCTGACTCAGATAATAAGAAGGATCATGAATAATGGATCTTCTGCAAAGCATCAGGAATTTTAAAAACCGCTATGCCTCCCCCTTTGAAATGGCCGAAGACGGCATTATGGGGATGAATCAGCGTAATGTTAACTATATCGGAAGATACAACAAAAGAAATCTTTTTCCTCTTGTTGACAATAAGCTTCTGACTAAAAAGATTGCCATGAGCAACCACGTTAAAACTCCTATACTTTTAGGGGCGATTCACAATCAGCATGAGGTTAATGATATTTTCTCCATCATAGGAGAGCATACAGAATTCTGTATAAAACCAGCTCATGGTTCTGGCGGCAAGGGAATTTTAGTTATCAAGGATAAAAGCCGTAACAGTGGAAACTTTATCAAAACCTCAGGCCAGGAGATTAGTGAACATGATCTTAAAAGACATATCACCAATATTCTTGCTGGACTGTTCTCACTTGGCGGAAAACAGGATACTGCCCTAATTGAGGAGCTTATCCACTTTGACAATGTTTTCTCAGGTTACAGCTACGATGGTGTTCCTGATACACGCGTTATCGTCTTTTTAGGCTTCCCTATCATGTGTATGATGAGACTTTCTACCTCAGCCTCTGATGGCAAGGCAAATCTGCATCAGGGGGCTGTGGGCGTTGGGATCTGTGTCAGAACAGGAAGGGCTGTCAGAGCTGTGCAGTTTGGTGAGCCTATTTCAATTCACCCTGACACCGACAAAAACCTTTTAGAGCTTAAAGTCCCCCACTGGCAGGAAGTACTTGAGCTTGCAGCCTCCTGCTATGATATGTCAGGGCTTGGATACATAGGCACGGATATAGTTTTAGACAGAGATAAGGGGCCTATGCTTCTTGAGCTTAATGCAAGACCTGGTCTTGCAATTCAGATCTGCAACAATGCTGGAATTCTCCCAAGATTACGACTTATTGAGGCTATGACCAAAAAGCACAGACTTACAGTAAGAGAACGAGTTGCCTTCTCTATGGAGCATTTTGGGGTATACAAAAGCTGACCATTTAGGCCTCAGTGCGTAAGCAGTCTCTGGCCTAAACCCTTTCATCTTTGGAAGTTATTTGTTTTCTTGTGTGAAGTTTATCTAATTTATATAAAATTAGGTAAAAAGTACCTGCAATCAAAACAAATGGCAGCACAGTTTTGGTATACTTTTGTCAGTTGTTTTAATCTGTACTATTAGCATGAAATTATACAAGTCTCTTATCTTTTCTATGATAATGACCTGCAGTTGTGCCTCTGCAGGAGCAAATGCAGCTTCATGCTCAATAAAATTCAGACCTAAGACTGATGAAACAGCCTTTGCCGCAGTGGGCTCCTCACTGGTAATAGCTGATAAAACCTGTTTTGACAATGTTCTGATTATCCCCTTTGATACAAAGGCTGGAGCTGTAACTATTCCTCATGGGGAATACCCAAGCATCGGTCAGAAGGAGAACAAGGTTCTCTTTTCTACTAGCAGTTACTCAGGCGATAAGGTTGAAAGCTGTTTTTTATGCGATCCAATTGAGAATCTTCAGATTGACAGAAATGATCCTAAGACTCTCTGTGTGCTCTCAGCTTTAAAAATTGAGTCCTGTGCCATCAGCAACTCCATAAGCTACAGCGTAACTCAAAAGTCTAATACACTCCACAATCAGTGTACGCCGTCTCTTGTGTATTACGGAAGATCTGCAAATACTTTAAAATTTGCTGTAAATGACTGCTCTGCCATAAGCAAACCTACCCTAACCTATGACATGAATTTAGGAAGGATCATCAGATTTTTAGATGACCGCTTTTTAGTGCTGAAAGCTGATAATCAGGGTATATACTACAGGCGTATGGAAAAATCTGATCTTGGCAGCAATGAGGTTATAGAGAATAGCGATGATTTTGCCACAAAAGATTCAGATATTGAAGAGTCAGCAAATGCGCTCTCCGCAAGCAACTGGCAGGAT
>JBJEWX010000070.1:0-3077 GCA_051885275.1 Succinivibrio sp.
GTTCAAGAGGGGGATTGTCTAACTCCTGAAGTTTTGCAAAGAGCTCTTTGAAAAAGACGCAGTTTCTTGCAGGATGGTTGGCGCAGAATATATCAAGATAATTTATCTTTTCATTCTTTTTTTGCTCTAGGAGTCTGTTTCCAAGTTTTATGCTGTTAAAAAACTGCTTCTCAAGGGTAAAACCACATAGCTCCTTCGGGGCGGAGGATACTGTGCAAACTAAATCATTCTGTTGTTTTCTGATTGAGCCTGCCAGCTTTTTAAACTGAGCTTCGAGCTCATCGTAATAAGGGTAGTCTCTGTTAAATTGCTCAATATAAGAGGAAGCCGCCGCAATCTGAGCCAGGTAGGCACAGATCCTTTGAGTCTGTTCTGTATTGAGTGGTTTAAAGCAGTATTCTTTCCTTTCAAAGTTTGTGTGTCTGTTTCTGTATTCTGCAGCATAGGTATAGCAGGTTCTAAGATAGGACAGCCCCTCTTTTGGCAGTTCAAGAGAACTGATAATTGAGTTGACAGTGCTGCTCTGGTGAAAATCAAGCTTAGTGGAGCTGATTACAAACAAGGCCTCAAAGACACGAAGCATGATGTTGTAGTTAATAAGCTTGCAGTTCATTCTGCTTATATGGATGGCATCCTTTGCTGTTGGGGCACGTTTTGATGCAATAAGCGTCCTGACAATCGAGCAGTCTTCATCATTGTTAAGATCAGGCTTTGGCGTTACAAAGATTTTGTCATAAAAGGACAGGTCTGCAGGAATTGAACATGGGACTAGCTTGAGGTTGTGCCGTTCTAGATAGGCTCCAATATGAGCATAGCATTTTTGACAGTCTTCTATAAAGGATTTCTCACTATACTCAAGCTCAAAAAGCTCACACAACTCCTGAACACTCATGCAGACAAAGCGGTTTGAATAAGCTTCACGAGAGAGAGACTGGATCTTTTTTAAAAGATCTGACGGAATGTCATCAAATCTTTCAATGTAGTAACTAGCATCCTTTAGCATGTTCTAATCCTTATTTAGAACCCTTATTTTAACTCAATTTTCCTTCCTATCAATCAGGCTTTGACCAAATTTGCGCTAGGAGGTAAGACATGCCGGATCAAAAGCGTATTTTCCGTCTAAAAAGTTTAAAAGTTCCTTTTGTCCTGATGTTGTTGGAGTTTTGATTATCTGTCTAATCTTATCTGCAATCTCTAAATTCTCATCAAAAAGCCCCTCGTCATTGAGAATATCTAAAAAAGGCAGAATTATCTTGGTTTTATCCTGAAAAATATCCTTTAGGACAGATAGTCTTTTTTCTTCAATTTCATCTGTGCCGGCTCCTTTATAAATTAGTGGCAAAGTGCAGAGCGCAGCCTTGTTTAAGTGGCATTCAAGCATTGGGTTTACCGCATGCGATAAAACATGAGAATCAAGATTTTCTCTTTGGCTGAAGGATTTAGTGTATATGTGTTTGCAGATGAATTTACCATCATTTACAGGATAGTTGTCCCACAGTGTAACCTTTCTTTTGAGGAGGTTTGCTATTTGATCAGCATCAGCAGGTGTAATGGATTTTGAAAGTACCTTGTTTCCGGTCCAGAAAATCTCAACTCCCTCTAAAAGGCCGGATGTAATGTCATCAAAATAGTTTGCAGGTCTTTCTCCGAAGCATTTATTCAGGATTGGATCAAATGAATAGTAGGTTGGGCAGAATATAACTCTGATATTTCTGCCTGATACATGTCTGTAAACCTCGTTTATTATCAGCTTCTGATTTTCTCCCTCACTTTTTGTGTACAGTCTTATATCGTCAAAAAGAACAGCAATGATATTTGTTCCGGTTTCTCTTATGCAGACATCAATTTTACTTAACAGAACCGGTAGAGAAGCATCAAGATCCTGAGTGATATCAAGAGGTGAGATCCCAATGCCAAAATCAAGACCGCAACTAGTGCAGCATCTTTTTAAAGATTTTAAAAAATCCAGTTCGCTACTGTTAAAGGGACTCTTCCAGGTGCGTCTTAGGCACTGAATGTTCTTTGGAGCATAGATGTAGTAGTTATAACCGCATGAAGCTATGAACGAACATAAATGCTCTCTGTCAGTCTGTGAATATGGTTTTCCGTAAAAGCCTTCAATAATGCCAAGGGATGTACGCATGCTGCCTCCTAACTTCTGAATCTTTTTAATTCTACCACAGTGGCAAAGTGCCCTAGAGTATGACTTGCAGCATGACATCCTTATTTCTCCAAGAGATCGTGTAAGACGTAGTTCGCTATGCTGTGGTCTATGAAACAGGAATCCCACGACTTCAGTTGTGGGAGTGTCAAATCCCAGCTCTAAAGGACGCAGTTTTAAGGAGCCTTTTGATAAATTCAGCGTTGATAATACTAATTGAGACTTGTATAATATGTGAGTTTAACAATAGCAGACATAGCAGACTTTGTGTTTGTAAAACTTGTATACAGGATTACAAGCCTTATGTTATGGTCTGTATATATTGAAAAAAAGTATGCAGAGCTTTTTGAATCCAGAAAGCATGATGCAAAATTTAAGGGCATGACAGGTCCAGTTCTGCCTCTTTGAAGACTTATAAAGCGGATTAGAGGAACCCTGCAGAGTACAAAGAGTCTCTTTAGGGATGTCAAAGAATGTCTGACGCACAAATCAGTTATGAACTTCAGCTGCGTCAATTTGATTTTAATTTGTTTCTGCAACCTAGATATAGAGGTATATGATGCAGGTTTCAACCGAAAAGAAAGAAGGCGTACAGCACCTTATCACTGTTACTGTGCCAGCAGCAGACGTTAAAAAGGCATATGAGGTATCATTCCGTAAGTATGCTAAGAACGCAAAGATTGATGGTTTCCGCAAGGGCCACATCCCTGCTAAGGTTTTAGAGCAGCAGTTTGGTGGTCAGATTTTTTCTGATGCCTATGATTCTCTTGTCAACAGCACAATTGGAAAGGCTATTGAAGAGTCTAAGCTTGATATCGTTGGCTATCCAAAAGTAGAAGTAAAGACCGCTACTTTCAAAGATTCAGAAGATTTCGTTTATGAGGCAACTGTTGAGGTAGAGCCTACAATTGAGTTA
>JBJEWX010000071.1:0-3064 GCA_051885275.1 Succinivibrio sp.
GGGAATAGTAAACTCTTTTCTTAGTACTCTTTTGAAAGTCGAATTGTACCGTTTACAATTCGACTTTTTTTATTCTTCCTGTCTAGGCATTCTTTAGATAGTCCCTGCATTGATCTGTAAAGTTTTGGGATAAAGCCATCTCATCATTGCCACACAGCAATTTAAAATGCTTTATCCAGATAATATGATTTAAGGTAATATCGGCACCATTCATCGCCCAAGGCTATCAATAGTAGCTTTACTTCCATTGGTGGTCCTTGTCCTGATACAGTTCCAAATCTATCTTCTGCTGCACTGAAGTACAATTACACCCTGTCTTGATATGTATTGATTTTCCTCTGAAAGCTTCTTTAAAACTCTTCTTACACTATTATCAGAACTACGCAGATCTTGAACCAACATCTTAGGTTCAACCTTAAGTTTTTCAAACAACTCATCAACAATTGGGAAGTATTCTGTTTTACCTACTATTTGAGTCATTTCTTTATTTGACAGCTCCCCATGGCTGAAGCCTGGGGTTTAGGCACAATTTGTTAAACCTAATCAAACATCACACAAACAACCAAAGCGCCTACTTAGCCTATAATACTAACAGACAGACACCTATCAGCGCTCCTGCTTATACAGAGAGATGTTTAAAGTCCTTACATCCTCACCTAAATGCTCTAAAAGCTCTCTTAGTTTTGTATTTTGAACAATTCTGTTTCGGGCATCTTCTATCTCTTTTAAGTAAAAGATCCTGGCCATATCTTCAGGAGAACCAGACGGAATGCCTTTTACAGTTTCAAGTGTAATATTGACAGGATGACCTATAGTTATTGAAAACTTGGTTCTCAGGTTGTGATGAAATTCAGGACTTCTTGTTAAAAGTTCAAAGTCAGAGGATATCTTCAGGATCCAGGAATAAGGATCTTCTGCAACTACCCTACTGCTAAAACACAGTGAGGCATAAACAGGACCCTCAGTGTATCCTGCCTTAATAATATCCTGATACCAGGCGTCGTGTTTTAAAACTCTGTCGTAAAAGTCACGAGGTTCTAGACGACGACCTAGTTTTCTGTTCTCGTACTGCTGATCTTCTTCTAAAAGCTTTAATGTAGATTCTTTAAGCTTTCTAGGATCACCATCTTTAATCAGCATATCATGATTTTGATCTGGCAGGAATGACTGATCAACGCTCTTTTCCTGATATACGGTAACTTCTTTTGACGCTCCATAACTCTGATCATCAGGATCATAATCAGGATCGTCTATATAAGAATCCTTAGTATCATTTTGTTCAGCAAAATCCACATCACCATCATAATTATCCAAAGATAAATTGTCAGCTCTGCCTGTTACAGCGTTTTCATTCTTCATCGACACCTGCTGCGATGAAGTATCTGACAGTGAGTCAGACTTAGGAGAATTATCTGCAGGTGAGCCTGTGTCTAAGGAGTCTCTTATTGCCTTATCAAGATCAGGTGAACTGTATTTTGCCTTAATTACAGGGATAGTATTCTTATAATCAGAGGCTTTCTTAAGACTTAAGGCAATAGCCTCACTGAGATCCATGCTGAACTTGAGCTTAACTGCTGTAGATTTTGCCTTAGGTGACTCATCATCAAAAAGAACACCTTCAACCACATCTATGCTCTGACAGTCAGTTTCACTAATACAGTTTTTTGTACTATCAGTACTTTCAGTAGGCTCCTCTGAAGTGTAAAGTTCAGAAGTAATTGCTAAAGAAGCATCGGCAATAGCTTCTGACTTAATACTCTGATTAGTTTCTGCAGTCTTATCTGCTGCGATAATATCCACGCTCAAAGCTTCATCTTCAGCTGTAACTACATCAGAAGCTGCCATCTGATCGTATGCTTTATTAAGGAAATCATCCTGACTTAGAGTCTGGTTGTTTTCCTGATTATCAGAAAGCTTATCAAGATCTTTGCTACTAATTCCACTATTAATTCTGCCTGCCTCGGCTAACAGATTATTGTTCTTTTCAAGATCAACTAAAAGCTGAGCCTTAGCCTGTTCCTGAGCCATACGCAAGAGCTCGTCAGCACTTAAGTTATCTGTATCAGCGCTTTTATCTTCTGTTTTTACAGATGATGGATTATTTTTTATTTCATCAAAACTAGGAAGCTTGGATATAGAGGAAGATATATCATTACTGTCTTGTACAGATGATACCTCAGCGTCTGATGGATTTCTGCTTAGTCCAGATACAATTGCACTTATTCCCTCTATGGGGTTGTCAGATGAATATGAATTGTTATTCTGCAGTTCCTTATTTCTATAATCATAACAAATCATATAAATTCGTCTGATATAATTTCCAGCCTCTCTTGCAAGCTTTATCCTGTCCTGTAAATTATCAGAGGAATTATTTTCGATTATCTGGTTAAAAGAGCTCTGTGTATTTAGCGCCTCAGCTGATGAGTCTATAATCTCAGAGCTAACCTCCTCAGGAGTAATGATACTTTTTAGCTTATCCTTATACTGTCCCTTAACCGGGCTTGAATTTGCTTTAGCTGAATCTGTCAAGATCTGAAGTGAATCAACAAGTACATCAAGATCAGAGAGTTTTGAGGCGGCAGATTTGTTTTCTGAAGGTAAGCTGTTATTTATCTGAGTCTGATTAGATTCAGGAATAACTGCAGCGCTTCCATCTGTGTTTTGAGCAGTCATTATTACATCAGCCTGATAAGGTAAATCTGACTGATTATTATTTGGAGATGTTGTTGCAGCATTATCTGATATATTGACACTCTGTGTAACCGACTCTACAGCTGAGGACTTTGTCTGCAGAGAAAAATCATTAGAGGCTTCAGAGGAAGTGTCAGTAGCTTTAGTTTCAGTTATGGCAGCAGCTTCATTCTTCAAGGAATCAACAATATCTGAGTCTAAGGAAATATCCTCGGTTGCTATCTTATTCAAAAGCTCAGAAGTGTCTGCACTGATATCAGGATTTAGATAGATGATTTGTGCAGGATTGTCTTCACCTATCCAATCTTTTTTTTTTCAGGTGTAAAGGCAAGCATCCTAAGCACTGTCATCTCAAAGGCAATGGCGCCATCTG
>JBJEWX010000072.1:0-3001 GCA_051885275.1 Succinivibrio sp.
AAGAATATTCTGCTCAATAAAAATTTTATCGACAATCCTTGCAAGCTCAAAGTCAACATCCAAAGTCAGGAAACCATAGCTTAAATGAACAGGGATTTTATAGGTTTTAGGAGAGCCGTCCAAATTAATCTCTACAAAACCTTTCTCTGAGAAAAAATTCTTTTCTAAACTTTTGTAATTTAGATTTGCCTTGTAGAGAAAAACTCCAGACTGGTATTTATCCAAAAGGATCTGGTTGCAACGCTCAATTGCTATAGATAGACCTTTTTCTGAAAACAAAGAGATTACCGCAATTCCTCCGCCTATTACAGAAAACAGACTCAGAAACAGCACTAAGACACATACGGAAAACTTTCTCTTCATTAATCAGGCCTAGCTTTTGTAAAATTATTACAATTCTACCTAACCGACGCATTTAACACAAGATAAATGCCGGCTTATGCCGGCATCCTGATATTAGCCGAATACCTTCTTGTAGTCAGCCTGGAACTTTGCAATGCCCTGATCAGTCAGAGGATGATGGATCATAGTCTCAATAACTTTGTAAGGAACAGTTGCAATATCTGCACCTGCTAAGGCGCACTGCATTACATGGATAGGATTTCTTACTGAAGCACAGATAATCTGAGACTCAATGTTGTTGATTGAGAACATATCAGAAATGGTGCGGATCAGATCTAAGCCATCTTCTGAAATGTCATCTAGTCTGCCAATAAATGGAGAAACATAGGTTGCTCCTGCGCGGGCTGCAAGCAGAGCCTGATTTGCAGAGAAGATCAGAGTAACATTTGTCTTAATTCCTTCCTTTGAACACTGATGACAGGCCTTTAAACCTTCAGCAGTCATAGGGATCTTAACAACCATGTTAGGGTGGATTGCAGCAATTTCGCGGGCCTCTTTCATCATTCCCTCAAAATCAAGAGTGGTAGGCTTAACCTCACCAGAGATAGGACCGTCAACAATTGAAGTTATTTCCTTAATTACCTCTTTAAAATCCAGCCCCTCTTTTGCGATTAGTGATGGGTTAGTGGTAACACCGCAGATAACACCAAGATCATTTGCCTTGCGAATATCCTCTACATTTGCTGTATCAATAAAAAAGCGCATGTTAACTCCTCGTTTTAATTCATCAAAATCTTATGGTTTAATTGTAGATCAAAATACATTCGCAAACGTTTACAAATATATAAATGTGTGACAAGTTTCTATTTTTTCTTTTTATCATTTTGTATTAAAAGTATTTTTTTAATACTTCTTTATTTTCGTGATGCAGCTACTAAAAAATTTTGCATTGATTTTTACATATATTTACAAATTTACAGCCTGACAGAAATATTAATTCCATATTTTCTTTTAAAATTAATCCCTGTTTTTTAGTAAAATTAATCCCAGGGTTAATATAATTTTATAATTTATAATTCAATAAGTTAATAGATATTTTAATATTTGTGCTTTAATTTTTTAATTTATATACTATAATTTGAAAAGTTATTAATTTTGAGGATATATTATATGTCACGTTTATTTACTTCTGAGTCAGTATCTGAAGGACATCCAGACAAAATCTGTGATCAGGTTTCCGATGCTATCCTTGACGCCATTTTAAAACAGGATAAAGATGCACACGTTGCATGTGAGACACTTGTAAAAACTGGACTGATTTTAATTGCAGGTGAGGTAACCACTACAGCTAATGTCGATTTTGAGGCTGTTGCAAGAAAAACCGTTTGCGATATAGGTTACGACAACTCGGATGTTGGTTTTGACGGACACTACTGCGCTTTCCTAAATGGTCTTGGAAAACAGTCTCCTGATATCAATCAGGGCGTTACTCGCGCTCTTCCTGAAGATCAGGGCGCAGGTGATCAGGGCCTTATGTTCGGCTTTGCTACTGATGAAACTGAAAATCTCATGCCAGCTGCAATCACCTATGCTCACGAGCTTGTAAAAAAGCAGGCAACCCTCAGAAGAAACGGTTCTATCTCCTGGTTACGCCCTGATGCAAAAAGCCAGGTTACCATTGCTTACAATGATGACGGCACTGTAAGCCATATCGATACAATCGTCCTATCAACACAGCACAATCCAGATGTAACTCAGGAACTTGTTCATGAGGCTGTGTATGAGGAAATCATTAAAAAAGTGATTCCTGCAAACCTTTTGAAGAAGGATACAAAGATATTTATCAACCCTACCGGCAGATTTGTAATAGGTGGTCCTGTAGGTGACGCTGGTGTTACTGGCCGTAAGATTATTGTTGATACCTACGGCGGTGCAGCCCGTCACGGTGGTGGTGCCTTCTCAGGTAAAGATCCTTCAAAGGTTGACAGATCTGCAGCATACGCTGCCCGTTATGTAGCAAAGAACATTGTTGCCGCTGGTCTTGCAAAGAAGGCAGAGGTTCAGGTTTCTTACGCAATTGGTGTTGCAAAACCTGTTTCAGTTTCTGTTAACACCTTTGGTACTGGAAAGTACGACGACAACAGAATTGCCGCTATTATTCCTGAAATTTTTGATCTTCGCCCATACGGTCTTATCAAGGAGCTTGATTTGCTGCGCCCTATTTATCTTAAGACTGCAACTTACGGTCATTTTGGACGTCCAAGCTTCAGCTGGGAGCAGACTAACAAGATTGATGCTCTAAAGCAGGCAGTTAAATAGAAAAACATATCTAAAAGTATGTGGCTAAGTGCCTAGTAAATTGGGTGACATCCTCCCCTACCCGTAGAGGTAGGGGTTCCTGTTCGATAGCTCTAATGAGCTAAGCAGTGAGCTTTTACCTCACAACAGGCTATTCCCGAGTGCCCCTCGGTTCTTTTTTTTATTTGATTTAGCAAAAGTCTTTTGCCTTCTTTTTGAAGATTTACAGCCGCATTGATATCTCTGTCATGTCTGGTTCCACAATGAGGGCAAATCCATTCTCTTAAGGATAAATCCTTGGTTTCCCTGTTCTCTTTTCAGCTTTTGCTCTGACTTTCTATAGAAGTGTTCGTATTCTCCT
>JBJEWX010000073.1:0-2987 GCA_051885275.1 Succinivibrio sp.
AGAAGCGAGGTAATTTCACTATCCTGATTGAGTTCATGGATTACCTGACTTGCAAAGGAATAGGGACCTGAACTTCTTAAAAGAGCAATCTGGGCAATTTCAATCATTGCAGTTGCATATGGCTCAGGCTCTGTATTAGGTTCAAGCGCAGGAACAATCATTGAAGAGTCTGAGGCTTCCTCATCAACAAGGATATCAGCTCTGTAATAGAGGATCTGAAGGCCCTTTGGATTTCTCTTTGTCCATTCAACAAAGTTTGACCCGTCCTTTTGAACATAGTTTACGCCATATCCAAGGCTTGAGGTATTCTGCATAAGCTCAGTAAAACCTGGCTGAACTGCAGGAAGCGCAAGAACAACCTCCGTGGCGTCATTGTCCTTAGGTTCAAACTCAACCTTAGCCTCAACAGTCCAGATCTCCTTTTGAACATCTGGTGTAAAAGGAATATTAAAAACCATTCTCTGATAGGCAATTAAAAGAATACCTGCCAGAAAAAGAATAGCTGTTACAAAATAAAACAAACCGCGGGAAATCATTTTTACATCCTAGCCTTAATAACTATATTCAGTGTTCCACCCAAGTTCAACAATCCTGATAGCCTGATAGTTATATAAATTTATCCAACACCCAATTTTAACTTCAGTCAACTATTCTTCGACTAAGGTAGAGTTCTGTTCAATCTGTCTATCATCGGGACTCATCTTGCTGTCTTTCTTGATTTGAGGCTTTTTGCCGAGAGCCTTTTCAATTTTGGTTCTGACAGATGGTAAGGACAGCTCTGGGTTAGTTCCAAGACTCTCCTTTTCCTCACTTGCAGGTGTGGCTATCTGTCCGCCCATGTTATCCTTAACTTTCTTTTCATATTGGGAATTGACGTCGATGCCGTTCTTTTTGTTGTTCTCATACTCATCAGTTGAGAGGATTAAAAGCCCGTCCTTGTCAGCTCTCTTTTGGATATGGTTTCTTGAGACATCAACCACGGCAATATCAGTTAATAGAGATCTTCCGATTAAAAGGGCAAACTGCATTTTTGATCTGTCAATCAGGTTAAACTCGGAGGCTGTGGAGAAATCTCCGATTTTGATGTTGAGTTTGACAACCTGTCTTACAGAGCCTTCCTGAGCTGAGGACTGATGAATTTTAATCTGTCTTACGAAAGGAGCTTCAATCTCAAGTGATCTGTCATTGTGAACAACATTAAATCTGAGCCATTTTTTACCGTTTCGTTCAAACTCAGTAATATTTGTTGCAGATATGGAGGACTGAGAGGCACCAGTGTCTATTCTTGCGCTGATGGTTGCATTAGCTTCCTTAACATATATATACTCCTCTCCACCTAAGATCATTTTTCCGTCAGGAGTCTGCAGATCGTAGTTGCGAAGCGGCTTGATATTCATTTTGCCTCCCTCTCTTTCATGATCAGCAATCAGACTGTCATAAACAAACTGGTTCTGTCTCTGAATAGCCTTTAATTCTTCAAAGATCTGCTTCTTTAGGGTTTTGTTTGAGTATTCAATTTCTGATTTAAGAGCTCCAATACTTGCTCTCTGATTTGAAAGTTCTTCGTTGATACTTTCAACAGTTCCTCTTAATTGAGTAATTCTGTCTTTTAGTTCTGAAGTGTTATCAGCGGCAATAGATGCGGTTGTAGCCAACAGCAGGGCTAGCAAAATATTTTTTTTCATTTTAAATAGCATGAATAAAATTACACCAGGGTCATTTTTTTCGTGAAAATATATCACAAATAAAGGTGTGTGAACTAAATATCAAAATATAAAATCAAAAAATATTCTGTATGATTTTGATCAATAATTTTCATGGGAGGAGAATATTATTATTGATAATCATTCCTAATATTTTATAATATTGTTAAAGAGTTTATTAACTAATAACATTTATGAATTAGTTCTGACTTAGTTTAGAAACAGGAGTATCAATGGAATCATTCTGCAGATTAAGACCGAATCATGAAAACAAGGTAGGCTCAGGTGTTAAGTTTCAGCGCATAAGAAGAGTAACCGGCTACCTAGTAGGCACACTTGACAGATTCAATGACGGTAAACGTGCTGAAGAGCACGACCGAGTCAAACACCTTCATGCATAACCCTCTTTTTATTCTTTACTTAAATCAATAAACTTGCTCCTGCTTTCAATATGGCAGGAGTATTTTTAATAAATTTAATGATCATGAGCTGATGTGTGGTAGAATGCGTGCAGTTTTTTGTTACAACTTAATCTGGTAAATCTTTTAAACAATAAAAGATCTGCTTTTTTAATTATTTACAGGACTGTTTATGAGCTGGCTTGAGAATCTATTGCATAAGACCACATCTTCAATCGGTGGTGGCGTGAAGCATGAAATACCTGAGGGTGTTTGGACAAAGTGTTCTTCCTGTGATCAGGTTCTATACAGGGCCGAGCTTGAGCGTAACCTTAACGTATGCCCAAAGTGCGGTCACCATATGCACATCAAGGCAAGAGTCCGTCTTGATTCATTCCTTGACAAGGATGGAAGAGTAGAACTTGCAGGTGAACTTGAGCCAAAAGATATTTTAAGGTTCAAAGATCTTAAAAAATACCGTGACCGTTTTGTTGCCGCACAGAAAAAATCAGGTGAGAAAGACGGTCTTGTTGTTATAAAAGGAACTTTAAAGGGACTTCCTGTTGTTGCCTGTGCCTTTGAGTTTGAGTTTATGGCAGGCTCAATGGGGTCTGTAGTGGGAGCAAGATTCTGTGCTGCAGTTGAGGAATGTTTAAAAACTCATCGTGCGCTTATCTGTTTTGCAACCTCAGGTGGCGCCCGTATGCAGGAGTCACTGTTCTCTCTTATGCAGATGGCAAAGACCTCTGCTGCATTAGCCAGAATGGCCAAGGCAGGTCTCCCATTTATCAGCGTAATGACTGATCCTACCATGGGTGGTGTGAGTGCCTCTCTTGCAATGTTAGGTGATATTAACATTGCAGAGCCAAATGCTCTTATCGGTTTT
>JBJEWX010000074.1:0-2956 GCA_051885275.1 Succinivibrio sp.
CCATAGACAGATACTGGCCTTCTGATGAATAAGACTAACCCAACAAGATTCAAGTCCTAGTACTTATCCAGTGTCTTTAAAAGCCTTTCCTTTATTTCTGCTGCAAGATCTAAGGGCTCAATCAGTTTTGCCTTAAAGTCAAAACTTAGGACAAAGGATATAAGTTCACTTCGGCTAAGTGCAGTCATCTCAAGAATAATACCACCGTCATCCTGAGGTGTGATCTTCTGATCATCACTCCAGATACGATCGCTTATGTAAGTCATAACTTCTTTAGAGAACCAGATCTTAGCCTTAAAAGGTTCATCTCTAAGAAAGCCGAAATCAGAATTTTCTTCCAGATCTTTTACTGGTAAGTCTGCGGATGATCGGTTCTGCATTGTTACTTCAGTGATTCTGTGAACAGAAAATTTTGCAGGTCGCTCTTTTATTATTCTGACCGGTCCTATCTCAGGAACTATCCATCCTATTACATACAGGGAATCATGAAAGGTAAGCAGCATCTGAGGTGCGTAAGCATATTTTTTTACCTCGCCATCAAGTTCCTTTTGGTAGGAAAGCATGCAACATTTTTTGTTTAAAATGCATTTTTCAATCTCTGCAAGCTGTCGCTGTTTGGATTGATAGTCAATATGTCCTCTGGTAAGACGAGTTCCAACATTCGCGTCCTGATAATTGCTGTAGTCTGCTCGTGGAAGATTTGTCTTTGCCTGCTGCAGTGACATATTGACCAGTTCCCAGTCTTCTTTTGGAAGAAGACCTTTTACCAGATCACGGCACAGGGCAAGCTGACGCAGACCTGCAGGATCAATGGCTGTTTTAAAAGACATAGATGGACGTTGCAGATGGTAGAATTTCTGGCGGTTAGTTTTTCTTTCTAAAAGATGGCTTGGATAGTTCTCATCTATGCGTCTTAAAAGTCTGGCCACAGTCTGCTTAGAGCAGTTTATGGTTTCAGCAAGATAGGTTAGAGAGAATTCTTTGTCATTGAATAAAAGCAGCATGAAGAGCTTGAGCAGCTTCTCATCAGGTCTTGCATCCTGATCGTATTTTTCCGGCATATTGTCCCCTAAAATAGCAGAGCCATTCTAATCAGAAGAATGGCAGTTACTGAGGAGTTTCATCAGTCAGCTTTTGGCACTGAACTGAAGTCACCTTCCAACACTTTTCTCTTATCAATTATAGCTATGTTTGAAGCGGGGAGGGCACGTTTAAATTTTGCAGATGAGATATACTCTCCAATTACGTATACCTCAAGACCTCTGGCAATAGCTTTTTCCATGGAATCAATAGTACCGTTTCCATAATCAGAGCTTACCACTAGTTCTGAATTCTCAATGACCATGGTATTTCGCTCAAGATATCCAACATCAGTCTGAATGATATCGCACAAAGGATTGTTCTTAAGCTCCTCGCATAATCTCTGGTTATGGTATTTGTCAGGACGGAATACTTTGAGTCTTAGTTTTCGTAATACGGCATACTTCATCGCTTCTGTATCCATGCCAAAAGCACCGCCGGTTACAATGGTAACATTGGCAGCTCTATTCTGCTCTAAGTATTTATCAAGCCAGAGCTTAACAGCCTTGACAGAGTTTTGAGTAGGATTTCTGCTTCCTATAACAGCAATACTAGTCATATTTGTTGGCTCCTCTTCTGGTTATTTAAAAGCTCATACAGCCGCTGTTTGTTATCAGGTTTAGTCATATATATAAGTCCCTCAGCCCACCCTCACGTTTTTACTGTTAATGTCCGGTAGTAAAAATTAAATGTACTTTGTACCACTGTAATTTGTTGACCAAAACATTAAACCAGAGGTCGTCGGTCACTCGCACTACGGTGTGTAATACTTATGATGTCTGACATTCACCCAGTAAAAAACGCTACTCCTGAAATTAGTTATGCTTCGATGAGTTCTGTATTCCAGTTGGCTTTCTGCAGCTTTACTTCAAGCTCACGCAGTTCCTTTGATAGATCATCAAGCCTCTTCTGCAGCTCCTTAACCTCAATGCAGGGTCTGATTTTGATTTCAGAACCGCGGGCTCTGTCAGTTGAGCGTCTTGAGGTTTCAGTAAAGTCCCTATAGGAGCTGATTTCAAGTAGAAGACAGTCTCTTCTTGCAATCAGATCGGTTAGACTCTCTCCATCGATTAAAGTACTGCAGTTGGTCTTGTTGATCTGACTTATCAGAACTCTCAGTCTCTGAATGGAAGCTGAAAGCTCTGGAAGCAGTTCCTTAGGATCTTCTCCTGGAGCTTCGTTGTCCTGCACCAGAATGTTGTCTTCTATGCGATCTGATACTGCTGAGATTTTTGCCTTGAGCTCTGCTCTTTCCATTAATGCTTCTGCTAGAGTCATATTTATCTCCTATCTTTAAGTTCATTGTTAGTGTAATGAATGACTGTTCCAGATTTAGATAACTGTTATTCTTTTTTCATCAGAAAGTAGGACTCATGCTTTCTCCTCTGAGCTAAAGCTCCATCTCGTCTACTTCAAAACTCAGGCTGCATTTAAAATCAGTTGCATAAATGACTTCATGTATTGAATAGTTAAGATGATCGGTCAGATTATGCATGCAATATCCAATATTCCTCTGCGTCTGAATTTCTGGCAGCAGGTAATAACAGCCGCATTCTCCTGGTAACAGGTGACTCCAGTCATCCTCATAATCGCAAAGGTAGAGAATGATGGAATTTCGTCCGGCTCATATATGGACAGCTCTGCAATTGAGAACTCTCCTCTGTTATTAAGCTCAGGACTGCACATATACATCCAGAGTTTTTTCATACGAGAACTCTGGTCAGGAAACTCTTCTGGCAGTTTTTCTGAAAAATCTATAGTTGCCTTGAGGTTGAAGATTTTTCCTCTGGTATATGGTTTAATCGCAGATAATACACAGATTCCTTACGTTTCATAATAGTTGAGACACAGATTTAAAAGATCTGATCTTAACTAC
>JBJEWX010000075.1:0-2947 GCA_051885275.1 Succinivibrio sp.
TGAGCCTGTATTATACGGTCATTATTAAAAAAGATGAGCGTGAGGAGCTTTATTATGTCAGCAGCTCTGATATACCTGGGCTTTCAACAGAAGGAGCCAGCCTTGAGGAGCTTAAGGAAAATATAGCTGACTGTGCTCTTTTACTGCTGTCTTCTAGCAATCCAAAGATTAATAATCCAAACCGTCTTTTCTGCTATACCAATCTTTCTATGATTCAGTAGAGTACTTTTGTCTGCACGGGCCGTGCTATCTTAAATATACTATGACATACGTAGCAATGCTTTCATAAAAGCGGTAAATCATAATGTGTGTCTGAATTTTGTATGAACTGTTCTGATATAATCAAAGTCGTACAGGTATTTATGGAAAAATACCTGATGTCTAAAACTAGTTCAAGCTGTTTTCAGTTTTACAATGCTAGCTTATTATAAATGAGCTGTGAATTATTAGTGAAAAGTAAAAGAGTTTTTTTGATTAACTGTTTTTAAAGATTTTTTTTGCAGAGAGTTAACAGTTAAAAAAGCGAGATTATAAGTGATAAGTAAAGAACGGCTAATTGCATACATCCTTTATCCTGTAAGGGCAATAAGTTCAAAGAAGTTCTATTTTGAAGTGCTTTTTAAAATAAAAGGTTTTGGTATTGCCTATTTGTTTTTGTTAAGTCTTGTTTTATCCCTTCCTGCATCAGTCAGGGTAAACAGTGTTATTGAGACCTTCAAGAGTATCGAATTACCAAGACTTATAGCTTCCATACCGTCCAGCTATCTGTCTGAGAACGGGGAGCTGACACCAAAAAATCCTGATGAGACATACTGTGAACTAACAACGCAGGATGGTATCCTTGCAATTGTCTACAACGTAGATAATGTTGCCTTAAAAGATGATTCTGTAAAGCCTATAGTTGAACTGAACAGGAAAACCCTGACTGTCAATACAAGCACACAGAAATCTGTGGTCAGTTATGTAGATCTGTTTGTTCCAGGCTCTGATTTTAATCCTGTAGAGGCATCAGGCCTTGTGGAAGCGGTTTTTAACATTGCAAAGACAGTTCTGTACATTTTCATAACCTGCTGGTTTTTCTGTATTCTTGCCTTCAATTCGCTGATTATTGCACTTATTTCCAAAGCTTTCTTTCTTTTCTTTGGAAAGATGAAAACCGGTTTTTCAAATATTCTAAGACTATCCTCATTTGCAAATACTATAGTAGGCGTGGTGCTGGTGGTTGAATTCTTTGTTTCAGTAAAAATCTCCTTTACGCTGGTCATGCTTTTGCCACTTATCTACATGATCCTGTTTATTAGAGACTTTAGGATTGAGCTTGTAAACAGGGGAGTTGAGGATTTTGTAAAACAGTATACTCCTGAGGGTACAAAAATAAGAAATTACCAGACTGGCAATCAGGAAACTAAAAAAGATCTTTCTGAGTATACACAGGGCCTTGATTCAACCTCAAACAGAGCACAGTCTGAAAATCCGAAAAATGAAGAGGAAGGCTGCGAGAGTGAAAATTCAGACACTGACAGCCAATCAAGCAGAGCTGACCAGAAGAATAATAACAGCAATGGTGGCTCAGGTTATTTTGCACCATAAGGATATATGTATGAGTAAACTGCTAAATTCAGTTATGTTCGGATTGGCGCTTAGTGCAAACGCCAGTGCCCTTGAAATAACAGTTGAGAATGTTACCGATTCTACTGTTGTGATGGCATTTTCATATCTTGACAGCAATAGCAATGAATGGACTGTAGATGGCTGGTACAACGTAAATCCAAACTCAAAGGCAAAAGTTAACCTAAACAGTTCTAATGATATTTATTATCTGTATTCAGAGTTTTCAAACGGAAAAAAGCTTGAGGGCGGAAAAGGATCGGTACGTTTAAAGGTAGATGACAGATCCTTTTTATACAGGCAGAATACCCCTCCTGCTTTTGCTGGCAGAGAAGTCAGCTTTCTCAGAGCCAGAGGAAACGCAGGAAAGGCTGTTATCAGAATCAAGTAGCTAGGACTTTACTCCCTTCTTTAGCCAAAGGTTTGCAAGCTCAAGGTTATCCTCGTAGGTTTGAGCTCCGCCTGTAAAACCTGACTTGTGAATAAAGGTCAGGTTCTTAAGTCCAGTAACCCTGTCAAGTTCTTCCTCATTAAGCCCTCTCCATTCAGCAGGAGCAGACAGTCGGTTTTTGAATCTCTCACTTTTTGAAACAGGCAGAGACTGAACTCTCCAGCGCATGTTTCGATCCGGATATACGGCGAGCATGCAGTTTTTAAATTTGTCCGGATGATTTAAAACAGCCTGAGTCCATGGCAGCCTTTCATGTAGCAGAAGGATAGGTCCGTCGTTGTAGAGAGACAGAACCTTGTCAATTCCGCTTTCAATTGACAAAGCATTGACTGCGATGCTGACTAATATTGTTTTCAGCATCTTTACCGTGCTGATGAAGGCCTTATCCTGCTCACTTCCTGTAGCATTAGGTCTGTTCATCATTGAAACAATGTAGGGGATATCAGCATTAGACTGATAAAGCTCATTAAGAGAAGATACTATCTGTCGCTCATGGTCATTCTGCGCATTTGCCATATCATCCACATATGATGTAAGCTGACCGTTATCATTAAGATCAATCATTGTCATAACATCAGAGTCGATGCGTTTAAAGGCCTCTTCAATAACTTTTGCAGAGGGAGTAAAAGCCAGTTCTTTTTTTGCAATTGTTTTTAAATAATCCTTTCCGAATTTATTCCACATAAGTCCGGCGGTAGCGTATTTGACTCCGTTTTCTCTGCATAGAGTGAAATCTTTTGAATGGTGATCAAAGTGCTTTTCATCATTCAGATTAGAAACATCTATGATGATATCTGCCTTCTCAAGCTCATCAGGATCTCTTGATCTGATAATGGAACGGTTATCAAACAGATAGGTTAAGATAGCACAAGCTGTAGTTTCATCAGC
>JBJEWX010000076.1:0-14094 GCA_051885275.1 Succinivibrio sp.
CAATCTCTCTTGCAGCCCTGGTAACCGCAATTCTTGCAGTTGTCTGCTACCCTGTGGCGGTTGGAATGGTCAGAATCTTTGGTTCTAAAACCTCAACCTTTATCAGTATTCTGTTTGTCTTTCCACTGTTTGTGTCAGAAAACGTACGTCTTTACGGCTGGATTTTGTTCTTCGGAAAAAACGGAGTACTGGACGGTGTATGCAAGATGCTGGGTTTCTCAGGACCTGATGTTCTGTTTACCCCTGGCATGACTGCCATGGGTCTTGCCTACTCCTTCCTGCCATATATGCTCTTCCCGGTGATCATGGGAGTGGCTCTGGTTCCAAAAGATCTGCTCACTGCAGCACGTGATCTTGGAGCCTCAAGACTTCGTACCTGGTGGCAGATTGAACTGCCTCTGGCAATGCCTGGTGTGCTCATTGGAATGCTTTTAACCTTCGTGCTGGCAACAGGTTCAATGTCAGAATCAAAGATCTTAGGCGGTCAGTCAATAATTGTAATCACCAATGATATTGATGTGCAGTTCAGTTTTTCTCAGAACTGGCCATATGGCTCTGCTCTTGCAGTGGTGCTGACTCTCATCATAGGTGCGCTGACACTCTATGCTTTCAAGAAGATTGATCTTGATAAGCTTATGGGTAAGGCATAGGAGGATTTATGGAATATACAGCTCAGGGCAGAAGAAACAGAGCCCTTATCATTGCATGGACAACCATTGTTATTCTGTTTATATACATGCCTGTTATCTGTGATGCTCTCTCATCACTTTCAAAAGGCCGTTTCTTCATGTTCCCTATTAAAAAGTGGAGCATGGACTGGTGGATTAAAACCGCAAGCTCTTATGAGATAAGCTCACTTGTCAGCAACTCTCTTTTGATTGCTTTTGTGGTAACTATATTAAGTACTGCCATCGCCTTCTGTGGAGCTTTGGCCTTTGCAAGATATTCCTGGAAAGGCAAGAAGACTTTCCAGAAGCTGATACTTCTGCCTGTATTCTTCCCACAGCCGGTTTTAGGCCTTGCTCTGCTTTTGTGGTTCAACGCCATTGGTGTAAACCTCTCATGGCAGACTGCAGTCTTTGCTCATCTTGTATGGATCACTCCTGTGGTAACACTTGTTATTGCAATTGCAGTTTACGGATTTGATCCAACCCTTGAAGATGCCGCTAAGGACTTGGGAGCCACTCCTTTTCAGATCTTCTGGAGAGTTACCCTGCCCCTGCTGTGGCCTGGAATCTGGTCAGGAATGCTTTTTGCCTTCCTGCTCTCCTGGGGCAACTTCCCTCTGTCCCTGTACACAACCGGTGTGGACAACACTGTTCCAAAGTGGCTCTACTCTAAGATGGTTGCAGGTTACACCCCTATGGTTCCTACTCTTGGAACAATGAGTACGCTTGGAGCTGCAGCGCTTATGCTCCTGGGCGCTCTGACCGTCTGGATGATGCACCGTCGACAGGGCCGAGTATAAAACTGTTTATTTGAGAAAAATAAGGCTCATTGTATAATGATTTTTAAAATGAGCCTTTTAAAGCCGATCCTGAGCTGATAGGAATCAGGTAAATATAAATACATGGGGACGTAAATGAGCACAAAAACCAACAAGCTGTCAAAGCCTGAAAGGCAGAAGCATATTATCAGTAAACTAAGAGAGTCTCCTGCAATTCGTGTATCAGATCTTTCAAATGAAATCGGTGTTTCAACTGAAACCATAAGACGAGATCTTGATGAATTAGAATCTCAGGGACTTATCAGCAGAACCTATGGTGGTGCAGCCCCAGCCCTGAATAAAGAGCCAACCTTCAAGCAAAGAGAACTGTTAAACGCAAAAAGCTATGAACTTATAGCCGTTGCCACCTCTCATTTTGTACAAAACGGAGAAGTTATTACCATTGGCAGTTCTGTAACCACTTTGCAGGTTGCCATTCGTCTTGCTGCAGAAAAGACCGATCTTACTGTTTTTACTGACTCTTACGTTATTGCCTCAGCACTCGCTTCAAACCCTACCTTTAAGGTACACGTCTGCCCTGGCATATACAGCGACAGTGAAAACTGTGTCTATGGGCCTGAGTCAATAAACTATCTGTCAAATATCTATGCCCAGAAGGCAATTCTAGGCGCAAGCGGAATTACTATTGACGGGGTTTCCAATGTGGATATTGATATAGCAGAAACCTACAAGGTTATGTCAAAAAGAGCAAATGAGACCATTATTGTTGCAGATCACACAAAGATCTCCCGTGATGCCATCTCAACCTATTTAGGCTGGAATCAGGTATCCAGACTTATCATTGATGAGCCTCCATACGACGAAGAGTTAATTGCAGGATTAAGACACGGGAATGTAACCGTGACTGTAGCCTCTGACAGCAGCTGGGCTTTCTAAACATCACCTGTAGCTGTCTCTAAAAAAACTGATGGATTTTCAAAATAAAATCCATCGTTTTTTTTTTTACTCTCCTCTAAAACCAAAAGGCCTCGCCTCAAATTGATAAGGTGTATGCTCCTATGAGACTGCTCCAAAAGTACAGTCTGGCTCACTTCATCAGGTCTTCTGCTGATTTTTTCTAAAAAAAATGTGGAGAAGTCTGAAATTTTTAATTATTTAACATAAATATGGTAGATAAGTTTAATTAAATCTGTCTATACTCAAAACAATTCATATCCATTAATTATATAAGGTGCATTATATGGAAATCCTAGGTGTTGACATTGGTGGAAGTGGTATTAAAGGTGCTGTTGTTGATACACAGACTGGTGAATTGAAGACAGAAAGGATCAGAATTCCAACTCCTCAGCCTGCAACTCCAGAGGCTGTTGCAAACACATTAAAGGAGCTTGTAGATCAGATAGGCTATAAAGGTTCTATTGGCTGTGGCTTTCCCGCAAGAGTAATTGATGGCGAGGTTTTGACCGCAGCTAACATTGATGAGTCCTGGATAAATGTAAAGGTTGAAGAGCTTTTTTCAGGCGTTGTCGGACAGAAGGTTTTTGTTGCAAATGATGCTGATGTGGCAGGTCTTGCAGAACTTTCCTTTGGCGCTGTCAAAGGTTACAAGGGACCAGTACTTTTCCTGACTATTGGTACCGGTATTGGCTCTGCTCTGTTTATCAACGGTCAGATGTACCCAAATACTGAATTTGGCCACCTGAAGTTTAAAGGCGATATTGCAGAGCACTACTGCGCTGACTCTGTAAGAGAAAAAGAGGATTTAGGCTTCAAGGAATGGGGTGAGAGACTTAACAAGTTCCTCGAATATATTTCTTTCCTGACTCAGCCTGACTTTATTGTTCTAGGCGGCGGAGTTTCAAAGAAATTTGAGAAGTACTCATCAAAGCTGACCTTAAAGACTAAGGTTGTACCTGCAACCACCCTGAACCTTGCAGGTATCATCGGTGCGGCAATGTACGCAAAATCCCGTCAGAAAAAGAAATAGTTATCTTTCGTAGCTCATAATACTGTGCAGAGCACCTGGGTGACCTGCACATTTTTCTTATAAAAGCAAGCATAAAATATTTATATTTCAGGACGATAGACTATTGTCAGTGCAGCTTACTGATAATATGCTGTACACAGGTTTGTTATCTATTCGTGTTTTTATGGAGGAACACCATGAGCTATAAAACAGTTCTTGTGACCGGCGCTTCAGCTGGTTTTGGCTATGCAATCTGTGATCTTTTAGCCTCTGAAGGTTATAAGGTGATTGCCTGTGCAAGACGTGAGGATAAATTAAAAGATCTTGCACTTAAACATTCAGGCTTTGTTTTTCCTTTAAAACTAGATGTAACAGACAAACAGAGTGTGGCAACTCTCCTTGAGAGAATTCCTCAGAGCTTCAAGCCTATTGATGTACTTGTAAACAACGCAGGTCTGGCTTTAGGTCAGGATAAAGCCTTCAACTGCCTAACTTCTGACTGGCAGCAGATGGTTGATACAAATATTACCGGTCTATTAAACGTCACCCATGCAATCCTGCCATCTATGGTTGAGCGTAACTTAGGTTATATCATCAATCTTGGATCAACCGCAGGCCGATGGCCTTACACAGGCGGTAACGTTTATGGCGGAACTAAAGCTTTTGTCGAACAGTTTTCAAATAACCTGAGAACTGATCTTGCCGGAACCGCCCTTAAGGTTACAGTTATAAAGCCAGGCCTCTGCTCTGATACTGAATTTTCAAACGTTCGATTCAAGGGAGATTCAGCAAAGGTTGCTGCAGTATACAAGGATACAGAGGCAATTCTGCCTGTGGATATTGCAGATACTGTGCTCTATCTGATTAGAACTCCTGCAAGACTTAACATCAATGAAATGGAAATGATGCCTGTATGTCAGACCTTTGGCGGACTGTCAGTTACAAGAAATCTTGATCTTAATGAAAAGCATTAACCTCTAAACTTAGGACAAAGGCGCATAAGGGTGCCTTTGTCTTATATCCTTTCAATAGAAATTATCCTAACCTCAAGCCGCTGAGAGCCCATATAGTGATTTACTCCAACACTGTAGGCAACCCTTACTCTGTCAGAGGCCTTAATCAGCTTTTCACTGCTGCTTGCCCTGAGTTTTATAGCAGTCATGCAGGAGCCGTCCTCATTTTTAAGTTTGAATTTTAAATGACGGTTTGCAATCAGAAAGACACTTTCAACAATGAATTCACCATCAAAGCATGGTTCTTCAAAACCGTTTCCCCAAGGTCCAAAGGACTCAAGATCTTTTGCAAAGGCTATGGTTACATAATTAGACGGCAGCGAACCGTCTGAGATAAGCTCATCATCAGTAGGCTGTCCTAAATACTCTTTTGCCACCTGATTAAAAAGCTCTTTGAATTTTTCAAAATTGCGTTTCTGTATAGAGGCACCTGCTGCCATGGCATGACCTCCATATCGGATCAGAAGATCAGGGCTTTTCTCAGATAGTGACTGAAGTATTTTTACAATGCTAAAACCTGGAACCGATCGGGCTGAGCCTGAAAGCTCCTCCCCCTCTCCTGAAAACACAAAACAGGGAACTGAGAACTTTTCCTTGATACGGCTTGCTATAAGACCGCCAAGACCTACAAGCCAGTTGGGGCGGTATAGAACAATTGCTGAATTTCCAGACTGCAACTGAGCATCCTCACAGGCCTCCTTTAAAAAGACGCGCTCATAGTCACCGCGTCTTTTGTTGCACATTTCAAGCTCTCTTGCAATGATACTTGCTTCTGTATCATCATCTGTAAGCATCAGGGCAACAGCAGGATTATTCTCAAGTTTGATGCGGCCTGGAGCATTTAGTCTTGGGCATAAGTCAAAGGCAATTGAGGTGGCATTAACCGATGAAAGATCTACTCTGCAGGAGGCGGCAAGAGCCTTGATACCTACAAGACACTCCCCTTTCTGGATCTTTTCAAAACCAAATTTAACCAGTTTTCTGTTGTTAGGATCAAGCACCATGACATCCCCTATGGTGCCTAGGGCCACCAGATCTAAAAACCTCCCGATTCTAGGGAAGCTTTTTCCGTTATAAAAGCCCCTTTCCTTAAGAGTTGCCCTGGTTGCAACTAGCACATAGAAAAGTACGCCTGCCCCACACAGATTTTTTGACGGAAAAAGATCACCTGGAAGCTTAGGATCAACAATAGCATCTGCATCAGGCAGGCTCTCCGGGGTTTCATGGTGATCTGTAATTACTACCTTCATGCCCTTTGATTTGGCATAATCAATTGATTCTTTACAGCTGACTCCGTTATCTACGGTTAATATCAGCCTGACACCACGGTCATTTGCCGTATCAATTGCCTGAGGACTTACCCCGTAACCACCCTCATAGCGGGATGGCACATAGTAGGAGACATCCTTTGCCCCTAAATCCTTAAGACCTCTGACTCCAAGCGCGGTACCTGTGATTCCGTCAACATCGTAGTCTCCTGCAACCAGGATAGGATCACCTGATTCAATGGCGTCTGCGATAATTGAGCTTGCCAAAGAGATATCGTGCATATCCTTGTAATGGAGAATATCACTTAAGGAACACTCCACATCACTTAAGGTTTTAATTCCACGTCTTGCTAATATCTGCCTTATCACAGGATCAGATACAAAACTGTTCAAATGGCTGTCATCTACAACAGCCCGTCTCACGATTCTCACGATTCATCCCCAGGGTACAGTATCTTTGGCTACGATTTGTCTTGAAGTATTCTTCCATTATACTCTGTAACTGACACTTCACAAACTCTTGTACTGCAAAGTTTCAGGCATTTTTATAAATCATAATCAACTCTTCTAATCAATCCTTACTCTACTCATGTATAATTCTGAGTATTTAGTTGTATCATTCAGGTGATTAAAAAGACTGCTTTTAGGAATTATTAAAAGACTTACAATTCACTGCTTTTGTTCTGTTAAAAACATAGGAACAGTCTTGACCTCCTTCAGATTATTAAACCTTTGATAAGTGCTGGTTTTATTGAATGAAGCTTAGAAATATTGAAGACACAATGGTGGGCGCCCTTGGCATTGAGCTTTTTGACAATGAGGACGGAACCTTTAGCGCTGCCATGATGGTTGACAGTAGAACCTGTCAGATATACGGCTACCTAAACGGAGGCGCCTCACTTGCCTTAGCCGAAAATCTTGCAGGCTTTGCCTCCTTTAAAAGCTGCACTAATGGAGATGTTCCCCTTGGCATCAGTGTAACTGCAAACCACGTTGCCTCAGCTATGTGTGGACAGAAGGTTTTTGCAAAGGCTACAGCCTTACAGAAGGGACACCATCTGCACATCTGGGATATTGATATCAGAGATGAAAATAAAAAACTCCTCTCTAATATCAGGGTGACAAATATGATTGTAAACAGGCGAAACATAAAAGATACGGAGTAACCCATGACACGAGTTTGGACAAAAATTAAGGACTATCAGGAAATCAGATTTGAGTTCTTTGAGGGAATAGCCAAAATCACCATCAACCGGCCACGCTACAGAAATGCTTTTACCCCGCTAACTGTATCTGAAATGAGTGACGCCTTCTACTACTGCAGAGAGTGTGCCGATATCAGAGTTGTGGTTTTAACAGGTGAGGGAGACAAGGCTTTTTGCTCAGGCGGAGATATGCACGTAAAAGGCCTTGGCGGATATGTGGATTCAAAGGGAGTTCCACGTTTAAACATCCTTGATGTGCAAAAACAGATAAGATCAATTCCTAAGCCTGTTATCGCCATGGTTAACGGATATGCCATAGGTGGCGGACATGTGCTGCATGTGGTCTGTGATTTGTCAATTGCCTCAGACAACGCTATTTTCGGTCAGACCGGGCCTAGAGTTGGCAGCTTTGACGCAGGATTTGGCTCTTCATACCTTGCCCGTGTGGTAGGTCAGAAAAAGGCTCGTGAAATCTGGTTTTTATGCAGACAGTACTCAGCTAAACAGGCCCTTGAGATGGGACTTGTAAATACAGTTGTTCCTTTTGACAGACTTGAAGATGAGACTGTTGAATGGGCTAAACAGATGATGGAATTAAGTCCTATCGCCCTTAGAATGATTAAGGCCGGATTAAATGCTGAACTTGACGGACAGGCTGGAATTCAGGAACTTGCAGGTGATGCCACCATGCTCTACTACATGACTGATGAAGCTCAGGAGGGTGGCAGAGCCTTCCTTGAAAAAAGAAAACCTAACTTTGAGAAACAGGCAAAGTTACCATAGTGTCGCGCTCGGATTTTAAAACCAGTACAAAAGAGCATCAGCTTGTGCTCTTTAGCCAGCAGGGATCATTAAACAGCTCTTTGAATCAGGGAGTTACTGATCATCTCAAAGCTGAGTTAGGGGAATTTGTCTCTTTGTGGCTAAATGATGATCCCTGTCTTGAGGTATCTACCTCAGGCTCAACGGGTGCTCCTAAAATAATTAAAGTTCTAAAGGAGGGAATGATAAACAGTGCTGTCATGACCTGTTCTTTTTTAGATCTTCCAAAACACTCTACGGCACTGCTGTGTATGCCTCTAAAATTCATCGGGGCAAAAATGGTGGTTGTAAGATCAATGGTTGCCTCCCTTGAACTTGTAGCCGTTGAGCCCTCCTCTCACCCTCTTGAGAGTCTTGATTTTTCACCTTTCTTTGCGGCGATGACCCCGGCTCAGGTTATGAACTGCTTTGATAATGAGCATGACCTTACAATCCTAAAGGGCATTAAAAAGCTGATTATCGGCGGTGGTGCGGTAAGCGCAGAGTTAGAGGAAAAACTTGCCATGCTTGATAATGAGGTCTACTCAACCTACGGAATGACCGAGACCTTATCCCATATAGCACTAAAACAGCTTCGCCCGGTTTCAACAGAGAATTACAGACTCTTTGACGGGGTTAATGTGTCTTTGTCTGACAGAAACACCCTTGTAATCAATTCCAGAGCTCTTGGAGTTTATAATCTTGAAACTAATGATATTGTTGAACTTTTCAGGGATCGTTCCTTTAGAGTTCTGGGCAGAACCGACAACACTATCAATTCAGGTGGCATCAAGATCCAAATTGAAGTTGCAGAAAGACTCCTTGAAAAAGCATTCAGTTTTGATTTTGCCTTCAGCTTTGTGCCTGATGCAGTCCTTGGACAGAAGGCGGTTCTGCTTTGCAACTGTAAAGATACGGATAAAATAAAGGCAATATGCAGAGAGCTGCTGCCAAAATACTGGGCGCCAAAGCATATTTTCTACACAGAGAGCATTCCTAAAACTCAAAGCGGGAAAATAGCCAGAGCTTCGGTTATGGAGCTTGCCTGCAAGCTTTACCGCAAAAGTTCAGAGTGTATCTGAAATCCCACAACAACAAAATAATACCAACAGCTGTTAAACAAACTTATGAGAACATTTACTGTTTTTTCCACTTTCAAAAGCGATTACCTCAAATACACAAAAGGCAGTATCGCCCTTGTTTTGATTATTGTTTTCTTTTCAGGCATTGCAAAACTTGGGCCTGAATGGATGCACGCTTTTGATTACACCTCCCTGCTTGGAAAATTCGGAACCATTGGCAGCAGCGGCGGTATTTTTACAGGCAAGGCTGAGCCTGGAGTCAGACAGGGCTTTTTACTGGCCCTATCCTATATACCAGGAATAATGCTTGCCCTAGGCTCTATGGCTGTAGCTGTCTACTTTGGCGCTTTAGAGGTGGCAAGGCTCCTGCTTGGCTGCCTTCTCACCCCGCTGTTAGGTTTGCCAGGTGGCAGTGCCCTTGCGCTTATCAGCTCTTTGCAAAGCTCAGATTCAGGTGCCGCACTCTCAAGAGATCTTTATGACAGAGGGCTTTTGACAAATACTCACAGAGATATCTTTGCCGCCTTTCAGTTCTCATCAGGCGCTTCCATTGGAGTATACCTTACTGCAATCCCTATGATTAGCCAGTATCTTCTGGTTGAACTTATGACACCTCTTGCAGTTATCCTCCTGTTTAAGGTTCTTGGCACTAACCTGATGAGAGTATATGTACACATAACAGGAAAATCCTTAGACTTAGAGTCCACATCAAAAGATGCAAAAACTGTAAAAAACTCTGATGATGTTTTACCCAGAAATGCAGGTCACGCCTTCGTAAAAGGGGCTCAGAGAGGCTGGTCAATAGCTGTTTCCCATATGCTTCCAAATGTGCTCATGGCCTACATTCTTATCGCATTTTTATCAAAATCAGGTGCTATGGATCTTATAGGACAGTTTGCAAGTCCGCTTATGGGTCTGTTTGATTTAAACGGCAAGGCAATCACCGTTTTAATTGCCTCCTGGCTGTCAGGTTTAGGCGGGGTGGCTGTAGCCTCAAGCATGTTCTGTTCTGGAGATATCTCAGCTACTGAACTTACCATTCTGTGCCCGGCTATCTTTTTAATGGGGGCACAGCTTCAGTATACAGGCAGAATTCTGGCGGTAATGGGGATCCCATATAAACGCTATAAAATGCTCTTTGCCATAAGTTTAATCAACGCCGCGCTCTCCATGCTCTTTATGAGAATGGTTTTATAGCGAAAAATGCAGATCTAGATATGCAATACCTGCTCACTATGTGATCTTAAATCTGATAGAATGGGCGAGTAACTATAATCAGGTAAAATATGCATCACTCAAAATATCAGCAAAGAAGTCTTTTGATTCTGCTGCCTCTAGGACTGCTCGCCATCACCTCTTTTGCGCTTGACAGAAGAATTCCTATTGGTATTGACTATGTTTTGCAGAATATTCTGCTTGATGTTTTCAGAACCATGCTGCCTGGTTTTCTTGCAATCGCAATTGCTTTTATGATCCCGACTTTCAACCGCAACCTGCAGCTATTCTCAGTCGGTTTCAACTACTCTTTTTTGTGCTGTCTGTCTATTCTCTACTACCCTAAGTTTTTTTCACAGCCTACAGCCTGGGTGATCTCGTCACTTACGGCCACGCTGTTTCTGCTGCCAAGCAACGATATTGATCAGGAGGCAGAAAGAACCAGTATTGCCTCTGTACTCATTAAAGTAACAGGAGTTGTGGCAGTACCGGCACTGATGCTGCTAAGCTTTGTGGTGATTATCAAGAATATTGAGCACTCCATTATGATCACCTTCTCATCGGTATTTGTAAACTCATTCCTGTCATGTCTGTTTGTGCCTATATATGAGATTATGCTAACCTTAGGATTCAGCTCGCTGCTTAATTCTATTGTCAGCCTGCAGACAGAGTCTGAAACAGTTCATGCAATGCTGAACAGTCTGCTCCTGACTAATATGTTTGTGCTGCCTAGTCTCATGCTGACAAGAGCTTTTTTCGCCCACTCCTACAGCAGAATGTTTCTCGTCTTTTTAGCACTGATCACCTGTCTGACATCAAAAATAGGGGCCTGCATTTCTGTAGAGCTGTCTATTCTGATGCTCTTTTTCCCCGGCACCATGATTGTGCTGTGCACAACCTCTGTGATCCTGTTTTTTATTTCTCTGTACTTAAACATTCAGAGCTTTACCAATTTCAACATGCTCTATCAGCCTGATCTTGCGCTAAAAAGCCTGGCCTTTTTAAGACTAACCACAGGTCACTACTTTGCGGTTCTTCTGGCGATTGTGATCCCTGTGATTCTGCAGATTGCCCTGACTAAGATAAACACCCTGAACTATCTTAAAAGCAAACTCAAACAGAAGATAAGAACCGGAGGGCAGAACATAAGTGAAATCACTGATCCTGATCTTCTGCTTATTGCTATTCTCAAGAATATAGGTGGTAAGGGCAATATCGAGGATATATCAATATCTGAGGATATGCTTATGATTAAGGTCTTTTCCTTTAAAACACCTCTGCTCAGACAGCTATCCTTAATAGCCAAAAGAAAAACCTCTGTAATTAGAAACAGCAGGACTATCTGCATTGCGCCACCTGACACCTGCCTTATCCCACTATACACAAGACTTAAAAATATTGTTACTGAGTCAAAAAACTATACCCAAAGTGATATTTCCCTGTCGGAACCTTTTGACATCCGTAAATTTGTCGCAAATAACACAGGAGCTTTAAAACGTGAGTGATACAGATTGGATCCAGATAAAACTTAGAACTACCAGTCAGTCAGCTGATACAATCGCCTCTTTATTAGAGCAGTTTGGAGCTTTGGCTGTAAGTTATACAGACGCAGAGGACTCCCCTATTCTAGAACCAAAACCAGGTGAAAGACGCCTGTGGCCAAATACTGAGGTTACAGGTCTGCTCGCTCAGGGTACTGATCCAGCTCCTATCTTGGAAAAGCTAAAAGAGCTTTTAGGAGATCATGTGCCTATGGTTGCAACCCACCTTGAGGATAAAAACTGGATCAGAGCCTGGATGGATCAGTTCAGGCCTCTAAAGTTTGGTCATAGGTTGTGGATCTGCCCATCCTGGCTTAGTGTTGATGAGCCTGATAGTGTGGTGGTAATGCTAGATCCTGGTCTTGCCTTTGGAACAGGCACCCACCCTACAACAGCTTTGTGTTTAGGTTATCTGGATTCTCTAAATCTTGATGGGAAACAGGTCTTAGATTACGGGTGTGGCTCAGGCATTTTGGCAATAGCAGCCTTAAAGCTTGGTGCAAAAAAGGCCATAGGCATCGATATTGACGAGCAGGCCTTAATCGCCTCAAAAGAAAATGCCAAAAGAAACGGCGTTGATGACAGACTTGGACTGTTCATGGGCAACAGCAGATCTTTGGCAGTTGAAAAATCCCCTGTTACCGTTGCAAATATTCTTGCGGGCCCTTTAGCAGAGCTTGAGCCTATTATTGCCTCATTAACGCTGCCAGGAGGTGTTTTAGCTCTTTCTGGAATTCTGACAGAACAGGCTGATTCAGTAATTGAAGCCTACTCAAAAGATTTTGTTATGAACAAGGTTAAGTCACTAGATGGCTGGGCTTTACTAACCGGAACCAGAAAATAGCCAGATTATAAGCTTCATTTGACAACCTTTTGCCAAATGAGGCTTCTTACAATACTCAAATCATCTGATACAAAAAGTCTAGCTCAGAAGAAAAATCACAGGTGACATTTTTTTTCTTATTTGCGCAAAATACACAGCTTACGGCACATATTTTTTTAAGCTCGTCACATCATTTGTTAAATCAACTTTCTTCTTTAATTTCAAATAATTGTATACACCTCTCAATTTTTAGGTTTATTTGATGGATCACACAATTATCCGATGTTAAACGCACGATCTTGCGCACAGTATTTTTTTTGTAAGATTTTATTTGACATACATCACATTTTTTCTTTAATATAGATCACATAAACCTTGTTCACATAACACTATAAAGCTAATAAAAGAAATATGAAAAAAAGAAATGTGATCCTTGCTGCATGCGTACTTAGCGCTGGGACATTCTTCATCTCAAATACCTTACCAAATCAGGCTGTGGCAAGTGACGAAAAATCACCAACCATGATTAGACTTGAAAAGGCTAAAATGGCCCGCGAAGCCAGAAAGAAGGAACTTGAGAACAAGAGAGCTACTCTTGAGAAGTCCTATTCTGACAAAACAAACAATGAATATCAGGCTCATGTATATTTTGAGGCTGAAATGGTTGATTCTGACAATATGAACCAGTGGGTACCAAATGGTTATTTTGCTGTTCACTTTGTTTCAGATAAAGGATCTGCAACACTTGCTGCAGACGACAGCAGGGAAGTTAATGAAAAGATCCTTCTTATCAACAACGATAAAATGCTTTCTGCCTATGTTGATTATACAAAGTCTCTTAAGGATAAGACCAGATCAACTTTCTGTGCCTCAATTGTTAGAGAAGTAAGAAAGGAAGGAAGCCAGAAGATTGATGGCGAGGTAACCCTGATTACTGGTGACAAGTCTTCAATCTGTCAGTTCAAAACAGTTTCTGCTGACAACACTCTTTACACCTTCGAAAGCTACGAGCTTTTCGATGATGGAAAGGTAAGCTATGTGCACACCCTGAGCAAGAACGCCACCCCTTACAAGGATATTATTAAGGAAGCTTTCCCAAGAACAGTATCTGCAAGATTAAAGACTGCAGTTAACCATGCTCTGGCTGAGTTTCTTACTACAGAAAAGTACGTTAGCAGCACCTTCTAACAATAAAACAGATTTACATCCCATAATTAAAGGCGCTTTACTTATTATGTAACGCGCTTTTTTTATTCCGTAAATCATGGCCTGCCGCAGGATCCTTTTTTAGCTCAACTTTTAATTTTGTAACTGTTCAGAACCCTTAGCCTAGAATAACCTCAGCTGTACCATTAAAAGCTTTGGTTAATGCTTCAAAAGCATTTATGCCATGCTTTTTAGCGGTACTAAGGAAAGAGGTTATTGTTAAGTAGTCTTGGGCTCCATCCTCTGTTCTAAAACAACCTGAAACTTTTATCTTTGTCTTTACATTGCGAACATCTCTTTCTGACTAATGAGTCATAGAACACATGTACAATAGCATGCCTTCTGTACCAGATTTTTCCTTAACAAGAGAAGATTGCCTACAGGAGCTTTTTAGTTTATCTCCTGCATCATCTGATCTATCAGCTTTTTCTTCTCGTTAAGACTCATTGTCATCACTTGATATCATTATTAATGAGGCTTCGTGCATAAGTGTGGGTAAAAGCACTAGTCTCTGAATAATCTATTTA
>JBJEWX010000077.1:0-2940 GCA_051885275.1 Succinivibrio sp.
GCCTAAAGGCAAAAGATCCGGCCTTTGGACTTGATGCTGTCTGGATCAGCAAAGCAGAGAATGACAAGGCCTTAGGACTTGGATATACTGTTGTGGACTGTTCTACTGTAATTGCAACCCATCTGTCTCAGATTCTAGTTAACAACTGTTCCTCCCTGTTAGGTCAGGAGGAGGTGCAGAATATTCTTGATATTGTGGCAAAATCCCAGCCTAAGCTTGTAAACGGTCTGGTTCCGTCAGTTATCAGTCTTGGTCTTTTAACCCATATCCTGCAGAATCTTCTGCATGAGGGTGTGCCTATCAGAGATATGAGAACAGTACTTGAAACACTTGTTGAGTACGGTCCAAAAAGTCAGGATCCTGAAGTTCTCACAGCTGCCTGCAGAATTGGTCTGCGTCGTCTTATTATTCAGGATATTGTTGGCTCTGAGAATACCATACCAGTCATTACTCTGGCTCCTGATCTTGAGAAGGTGCTGCATAAATCACTTGAGACAGGTGGAGCAGAGGGAATTGGAATTGAGCCTGGAATGGCAGACAGACTGCAGCGATCCTTAATGGATGCAACCTCGGCACAGGAAATGGAGGGAGAGCCTGCAATTTTATTAACCTCTGGTATGCTGCGCTCAACAATGTCCCGTTTTGTAAAGAATACCATTCCTGGTCTTAGGGTTCTTTCATACCAGGAAGTGCCTGATGATAAGCAGATCAAGATTGTAAGCGTAATTGGCAATCAGAATCAGCAGACTTTAGGCAGATAGGCTCTCATAATAGAAGAACTGGCTAATAACCATTAAGCAGTTAACATAATTTGATACTAATGTAATACATATCATTGACTTAAACAGTACAATTTCCGAAAATTGAAAAGTTAAAATGATATGCATAATAAACTAACGGGAAATAAATGAAATTAAAACGCTTTGTTGCCGCAGATATGCGACAGGCTCTTGCAAAAATTAAGGAGGAGCTTGGCGCTGAGGCTGTCATTATGTCAAACAAGCGTGTCGCTGAAGGTGTGGAAATAATTGCAGGTGTTGAATCTCCTGCAGTTTCAGTAAGCGATGTTACTTATGACGCAGGCTCTTATAGATCATCTGAGAGAGCTGCATCGTCAAGAGTTATCAAGGATGATGAGGTAACCTTAAGCTCCTCAAAGACACAGAACAAAAATACCAAAAATAGTGTCGGAGGGGAGAAGGCAGAGGGGTTTGCAAAGAGTCTTCTTGAGATTTTAGAGCGTCAGAAACAGGAGCAGGAAAAGGCTAAGGTTACAAGTGCCAGGGCTTCCTCCCCAAATACAAAGATTAAACCTCCAGCACCTCTGTCAGAGCAGTCAGGGCTTAGAGAGCTCTTTATTGAAGAGAAAGAAAAAGAGCTTGAAAAAAAGGTTGAGTCTGTACATGGAATTTCCTCATACAAGTCTGCAGAATCAGAAAATGATAGAAACGAGCTAAGCAAGGTTCGTCAGGAGGTGGACTCCATAAGACGGCTTTTGCAGTTTGAACTTGCAGGCCTCATGGCTGACAGCAAAAAAAGAGAAGAGCCTGTAAGAGCTATGATCTACGAGCTGCTTTTAAGCACAGGTTTTGACAGACAGCTGTGTTCGCAGCTCTCAGAGGCAATAGATGCGGATGCTTCATTTAATTTTGCGTGGAGACAGCTGGCTTCAGTTTTAGAAAAGAAAATCAAAGTCGGCAAAGACGAGGTTGTCTCTGAAGGCGGAATTGTGACACTGATAGGTCCTGCAGGTGTCGGAAAAACAACAACTTTAGCAAAACTTGCTGCAAGATTTGTCATGAAATACGGACCTGACAGGGTAGCTCTGATTACAGCGGATCATTACAGAATAGGTGCAGTAGAGCAGGTTAAAACCTATGGCAGGATCATGGGGTGTTCAACCTTTGCGATAAAAAAGCTAGATGAACTGCCTGAGATGCTGTACACCCTAAGAGACAAGAGTCTGGTTCTTGTTGATACAGTCGGAGTTGGGCTGCATGATGAAAGATTTGGCACGCAACTTGCACAGCTAAAACAGCAGGAGAAGCTCAAGCTCAAACATTATCTGGTTCTACCGGCAACTGCTCAGCGCAGGGTTCTTGAGCAGGCTTATGAGCATTTCTCGTCAATAGGAGTTAAAGGACTTATCCTTACAAAGGTAGATGAGAGTGAATCATTAGCTGATGCTTTATCTTTATGCATTAAACAGAATTTAACATTGTCCTATGTGACAAACGGGCAGCGTGTTCCTGAAGATCTGAGTATACCTGAGGCAAGGGCGCTTGCTATAAAGGCGTTAAGTTCGGTTGAAAATGACGTGGCTAAAGTAGCTTTGGATCTTAGGTCATAAAGAATTATTAAAAGAAGGACTATTTGAACATGGTACAGGAAGCAAATGGTAAGCGCAAAGTTAAAGTTATCACTGTAACAGGTGGTAAAGGTGGCGTTGGCAAGTCTAGTGTATCTTTGAATATTGCAGTTGCCCTAACACTTTTAGGCAAAAAGGTCATGCTGTTTGATGCTGATCTTGGTCTTGCTAATATTGATGTTATGCTTGGCCTTAAGGTTGACAAGAATCTTGGTCATGTATTGAACGGCGAGTGTGAACTCAAAGATATTCTGCAGACAGGTCCACACGGGCTTAGAATTGTGCCTGCCTCATCTGGTTTAAAGCAGATGGTGGAGCTTACTGTTGAACAGCATGCAGGATTAATCAGAGCCTTCTCAACCCTAGATGAGGATATTGATTATTTCATTGTTGATACTGCAGCTGGTATTTCCGATATGGTTCTGTCTTTCTGCAGAGCGGCTCAGGACGTGCTGATGGTGGTATGTAACGAGCCAACCTCAGTTGCTGATGCTTATGCTCAGATGAAGGTTTTATCAAGAGATTACGGTGTAAACAAGTTCAAAATCATCGGCAATCAGCTGCATTCTTTA
>JBJEWX010000078.1:0-2933 GCA_051885275.1 Succinivibrio sp.
ATTGTATCTGTTGAGCAGAAGAGTACAGATAAAACAGAGAGTTCTATTCCTAAAGTCAGTGATACTTTAGAGAAGGGCAATAAAGAAAAGGAATTATCAGAATACCTCCAGAAGCGAAATGAAAAAATAGCTCAGGAGCGTATGAATGATCTCAACCGACAGAATATCGGTCTTGCCTTTAGCATTGACAAGGAAACCGATAATACTGTTGTCAAGGTTACTGACAGAAATACCGAAAAACTGGTTCGTCAGATACCATCAGAGGAGTTTATAGAACTATCTGAGAGAATGCGAGATCTTAGAGAAAGAACAGGTATCACAGACAAAGAGCCTGAGCACAAGGGGCTATTGTTTGATGAAAAAGCTTAACTAACGCAGTTATAGCTAAAGTCAGAAAGTAAGCGGGTTTTCCCGCTTTCTTTTTGTCTTCAATTGTGAACAAGAACATTGTTTTGTCACAAACCTGTAACTGTTTTAAAAAACAGCTAAAAATTTTTACTAAAAGTACGATAAGATAAGTATAGTAAATAGTATTTTTGATTGCAGGAGATCAAATGTACGGACGTAATTTAAAAGCGTATAAACGCACAAATCTTGAGGCAGAACTGTCAGTTGCTGATCCTCACAGGATCATACAGATGATGTATGAGGGCCTGATTGAGCGTCTTTCCCAGGCAAAAGGCGCAATCTTAAGGCATGATTATGAATACAAGGCAAACAGAATAAGCAAGGCTGTTGGAATTATCAATGGGTTGCAGACGGCTTTAGACAAAAAGAGTAATCCTGAGCTGTTTGATAGAATGTATGCTCTGTATGATTATATGAAAGAGCTACTTGATAAGGCCTCTGTTTCTTTAGAAGTAGGTCCTATTGATGAGGTGATTAACTTAATCCTACCTATCAAGCAGGCCTGGGATAACATTCCTCAGGATGTTAAAGAAAAGGCAAATCAGCAGATCTTAAACAGTCCTGATTACTAACTCATCTCGTTTTGACTGCTCCCCATGGCTGAAGCCAGGGGATTTGGCACAATTTGGTAAATGGTCATCAAAGACCATTTACAAATTCTAAATTTTCCTGTTAAGCTCGACCTTCAAAGGTTTTGTCAGTTGTTCTGTACATTAGTACAACAAATTTCACTCTAAAACTCAGCAATTACATTGCAAGGCTTTTCTGTCGATATAGTTTTGAATGGAAAGAGTATTCTGGCATTTGATAAAACAAAGCCCGTTTCATAGTGATAGTATGAAACGGGCTTGTAGTATTATTAAGTTATCTTAATAATTAGATTGTCTGAACTGACATGGTGTTGGTGATTCCTGATGGAACTAATGCACCGTTAACCATTACAATCTGATCACCTGGCTTTGCTAAACCAAGCTCAACAGCGAGTTTCTTACCAGTCTGTAAGAATTCGTCAGTTGATGAAATGCGATCAACAATCTTTGGAATAACGCCACGAGTTACGCAAAGCTGACGTGCTGCCTTAACATTAGGTGTTAAAGCAAGAATTACAGCCTTTGGATTAAACTTACGGATAGTACGTGCTGAATTACCGTGCTCAGTAGCAACAACGATTACTGGAACATTTAATGTATCAGCAGCTTCTACAGCAGCAAGACATGCTGAGTCTGTAACTGTGTGTGCGGAAACTGCAGCAGGGAATACCTTACCATGGTTTTCTTCGCAGTATGAATCAGTGCGCTCACAGATTGTGTTCATTGTGCGAACAGCTTCACGTGGATACTTACCCTTTGCTGATTCGCCTGATAACATAACAGCATCAGTACCGTCTAAGATAGCATTGGTTACGTCACCTGCCTCTGCACGGGTTGGACGTGGATTCTTGATCATAGAATCAAGCATCTGGGTTGCGGTGATAACTGGCTTACCAACCTGGTTACAACGCTTGATGATGTGTTTCTGGGCAAAGATAACATCCTGGGCAGGGATTTCAACACCCATATCACCACGGGCAACCATGATACCGTCAGCTGTTGCAAGGATATCCTCAAAGTTATCTAAACCTTCCTGGTTCTCAATCTTGCAGATGATCTTGATGTCATTACCGCCGTTTGCATCAAGGAAGTTTCTGATATCTAAAACGTCTTCCTTTGTACGGGTAAATGAAGCTGCAATAAAGTCAACACCACGCTGGATACCAAACTTTAAATCACCCTTGTCTTTCTCTGATAAGAATGGCATTGAAATGTGGGTGTTTGGCAGGTTAACACCTTTGTGCTCACCTAAATCACCGTTGTTTAAAACTTCACAAACAACATCTGAACCCTTAATATCAATAACCTTTAAACCGATTAAACCATCGTCTAATAAAACAGTAGAACCGACTTTTAAATCTTTTGCTAAATCAGGGTATGTAACGCCAACCTTTGTCTTGTTACCAACAAAAGAGCTATCAGCGGTTAATGTGATCTTGTCACCGGTTGATAATGAAACATCTTCACCATTTTCTAGATCGCAGGTTCTGATTTCTGGACCCTTGGTGTCTAAAAGAACTGCAAAAACCTTACCGGTTTCCTGCATGATAGCATTGATATTGGTGATACGGCCACCGTGCTCCTCAAAGTCACCGTGTGAGAAGTTAAGACGCATTACGTTCATTCCTGAACCAAGTAATGTTTCCATAATTTCGCGTTTTTCGGACTTAGGACCGATGGTGCAGACCATTTTAGTCTTTTTCATAATTTAGGCTCTCCTAGCGGAGTAAAAGATTGAAGAATGTAGTTAGTTAAAAATCACGTGAATTATAGCAGAATTCGTGACAAATAATAGTTAAATTTATGTTAGGAATGTCAAAAAAAATCGAGCTTTAAAAAGCTCGATTTTTCCTAACAAGATTTATAGTTTTTTTCTTTTAATTAAAAGAACTGAACATACATTAGGAACTGTAAACCTAATGAAATAAATGAAAT
>JBJEWX010000079.1:0-2922 GCA_051885275.1 Succinivibrio sp.
AGAACTTAAAGACGTCTTTCCTGGCACTGTCTTTTACAGCTCTTTTTTTACATAGGCCTCAAGTTCTCTATATAGAATCTTTCCAGATGAGTTTCTTGGAAGACGATCTAAAAGGACAGCTTTAAAAGCTAGCTGATTAAGACCTGTCTTTAGCACCACATAATCTCTAACTGGATTTAGCATTGTCTGATTTGAAACAAACAGATAGAGATGATCGTCAATTCCCCATGAGGCAAACTCAATATCGGGAAACTGTTCTCTTACCATTTCATCAAGCTCTTCAAGATTAAGTCTGTTACCAAAAATCTTTAAAAATCTCTTTTTTCGACCTGATAAATAGAAGTAGCCATCATCGTCAAAAAAAGCAAGATCTCCAGTATTTAAAACACCATTATTCTCATCTTCAAGGCATAAATCAGAATATCCGCATGCATACCCCATGCAGACATTTGGCCCTTTGTATATTAGCTCTCCTTCCTTGTGACTCTCTGTCACCACAAGCCCAGATTCATCCCTAATTTCAAAAGATCCGTCAGGAATAGCCTTTCCAATCGATCCAAGATGAGATAAGCACACATCTGGTGAAAGATAGCTCATTCTTGCTGTAGCTTCACACTGACCGTACATTACAAAGAACTCTTTTCCGTTATCAAGACAGTATTTTGCAAACAGTTCCTGCAGTTTTGGACTTAAATGGCCTCCAGCCTGTGTAAGAGTTTTCAGATAAGGAAGCTCCATCCTAACAAAACGTAGCATGTTGAGCATTTCGTAAGTATAAGGCACTCCTGAGATAGAGGTTGCTCTGTACTCCTTTAAGAAGTTCCAGAACTCTTTTTGCATTATCGATTTATCTGTCAGCAGAATAGATGCCCCCACCATCAAGTGTGTATTGATAACAGACAGACCGTATGTATAGTAGAGAGGCAGAACAGTTATAGGTCTTTCATTCTCATTAAGTTTCAGATACTCGCAGATTGAGCGGGAATTACTTTCAACGTTTTTATAGCTCTGCCTTACAAACTTAGGACTCCCTGTTGATCCTGAGGTTGTAAGCAGCTGGCATAAATCAGGATGAATCTTATAGTCTGCCTCTGATGCATATTCTGTTTGTACCAATACATAATCAAAAATATCAAACAAAACATCAGCATTATTTAAAGATAACAGACGACTTTTTGGAACAAAAAGATAACTAGGTCTATAGGCTTTAATGATCCTGCTTAAAAGACCCAGCTCCAGATCTTCCTTTACAAGCATCGGGACAGATCCTTGCAGAATGCAGGAGGTGTATGATGCAATTGCCCCTGTAGAATTTTTACAAAGAATAAGACACAAGCATCTTTTTGATATAACGCGCTTTATTTCACTTGCTTTCTGAGACAATTCTGAATAAGTGACTGTACGACCTGACTCTTCAATAACAGCAACTCTATCTGAGTATTTATCAAGATTCCACATACAATCTCCTTATTTATCAAGCCTTTTCATTATAGTTCAAAGTCTGCTCAAAGACAGCTTTACAGCCTCTCTAAAGGCAACGACATCATGCTCTCCGTGAACTTTGTCAAATTTTATCTTAATTCCTGAGTTTCTACAGTAACTGGAAACCTTTTCATTCTGATTTAGAGTTAATAGATCATTTTCTCCGCAGTAAAACTCAAGCATCCCATCTACTTTATCTTTAAATTCGTCAATACAGCTGTATAGAGAAAAATCCTCACCTTGAGCTTTTACAATTCCAGTCATCACAGGATTTATGATTTTTGATAGAGAAAAAGAAAGCCTTTGAGTGTGCAGTTGATCATCATAAGGAATTTCGTGATCATAATATCCACTGATAAGAATAGCTTTCCTAAAAAAATTTGGTTGCCTTAAATACCATTGCAATGCTCCGTAGGCTCCCATGGATACCCCTAAAAGATAATGATTTTCTTTGTTTTGCAGAACCGGTAAAACATTGGTAATCAGAGGATATAGCTCATAGTCAAGAAAATCTGCAAACTGTCCTGCAGAGGAATTCATAAAAAAAGAATTACCAAGGCTTGGAGCGACTATCACAAGATTATGCGAATCAACATAATCAAGCATATTAAGCTTTTCAAAAAAGAAACTGCCATCGGACATGGCACAGTGTAAAGCCACCAGCAAACGATATTTTTTATCTTTTTTTAATACCGAAAAAGGGATTGCAAGCTTAAGTTCCACAGGCATATGCAGAATCAGTGAGTCTACTTTAAACGTTGATGTAATCATATGTTCACCTATGCCTGACAATGGACAGAAAATCAATAAGAACACAGTTCAGTGACTTATCAGTTCAGGATTAAGTTATTTGTAATAGCCTGTAACAGAATTATGAAAGCTAAGAGTAGTACTCGTCAGACTAATCAGCCTAAAAGGCCACCATCAACTCGTATAACCTGACCTGTCATGAACGATGACATATCAGAGGATAAAAACGCAATAGTATCAGCAATTTCAGAAGGCTCACCTTTTCGTCTCATGATATTGCGGGATAAGGCAATCTCCTCATCCTCTTTTTTCATGGAGTTCCCCATATCGGTTGAAGTAAGCCCTGGAGCTACAGTATTTACCCTTATGCCAAATGGGCCTAATTCTAAGGCGATGCGTTTGGCTGCACCAATAACAGCAGCTTTTGAAGCTGAGTATTCAATATTTGCACCTGCATCAAACGCAGCTGAGGAAGCAACAAAGACAATCGAGCCAGATTTTTTACGCATCATTTGTCGTGTAATTGCTTGAGTGAGTGCAATTGCAGAAAACAGATTAACTTCAAAAGAATGACGAATAGTATCAATCTTGGTCATTGTAAACATATTAAGAGGATTGGCCTCTCCTATATTGTTTACCTTACCTAAGACCTTAAGACATTATTGTCAAAAGGGTTAGGTTGGTTAACGA
>JBJEWX010000080.1:0-2901 GCA_051885275.1 Succinivibrio sp.
AGGATAGTTATCACCTGTAAAATCAGGCTCCCCTGTCATAATAAACGTTTGAGGATCATTTGCTATTGCCCTGGCGATATCATCAATATAAAAATGCGACACCACATCCCTTAGATAAAACAGGGCCTCTGTCTTGTCGTTTCTTAATCTTTGAGCAATTATGTCCGGGTCAAAATACTTAACAAGACTCTCAAGCTCAGGATATTCTGCTACTCTTTGGCACAGGCTGATAATTGAGTGTCGGTCAATCAGCCCCCTGTCAAAAGCATCCTCAAGATCAGCTAGAACGTATGCAAGATCATCTGAACATTCTATTATGGTTGCAAAAGGATGTCTTGTATCCCGAGAAAAATTGTCACGTATAGCATCAAGAAGATGCTTTTCTGATAAAAAAACTCCCGCATTTGCGTATGACCAGCTGTAGAAATCCCCCTGAATCCCATGTCCAGATGATCCCTTCCCCCTGCCAAGCAGTAGTTCCTTTACTGTATAGGGAACCTTAATCATAGAGGCATACTGTCCAAGAGTCAGGTTTAAATCCTGAATTGAGTGAACAAGTCGAAGTCCCTGTGCATTGCCATTGAAAGTCATTAGATCATCTTTTTCGGCAATAGAGATCTCAGAGCTTATATGGCGGTTTTCGACTGTTTTTTTCAGCCAGTCTCTTATCAGCGACTCACCGAAATGTCCAAAAGGAGGATTACCTATATCATGCATCAGCGATGCGTTGAACAGACAGCAGGTCATTGCGCTGCGTATTGCAAAAAAGTCATGCTCTGTGCATCTGTCTGCTATGGCATAACAGATAAGACGGCTGTACTGCGATACTTCAAGTGAATGGGTAAGCCGGTTGCGAGAGGCGGCTTTTACATCTAACGGGAAAACCTGCGTTTTTTGCTGCAGTCTGCGCACTGGTGCGCACATGGAGATTTTAAGACGGTCCTGTTCACAGCCAAAATCAGGTGTACAGAATCTGGACAGATCACTTAAGATCTGACCTTCTGATAAAACCTCGCCCCTTAGGCGTTTGGCACAGAAGAGGCGAGAAGATAAATCATTTAAATCCATTAAATTTTCTTAATATGAAGGCATAGCCACTGGCGCCTTGTAACTGTCAAAGTTTTCAAACAGATCCGGCTCAGTCTGTCTCAACTTAGCCAGCATTGCCCTTGTAACAAGCGTTACACCGCCCTCTGAGCGATAGAAGCGTTTTGAGTCTAAAGCAGGATCTTCACCGATAATCATACCACGAGGGATCTCACATCCTCTATCCATTACTACTTTTGTCAGACGGCAGGCTCGATGAATGATGCAGAATGGCATGATAACAGATTCAGACAGGAAACAGTTTGAATGCACTCTGCAGGAATTGAACAGCAGTGTCTGATTTATTGATGAACCTGAAATAATACATCCTGCAGAGGCCACAGAATTTCTCAGAATAGTTGAGGTGCCACTGATATCCTGCACCATCTTTGCAGGAGGCAGCTGAATCTGATTAGTCCAGATTGGCCAGTTGAAATCATATAAGTCAAGCTGTGGCTCAATAGAGGCAATATCCATATTTGCCTCCCAGTAAGCGTCAATAGTACCTACATCCCTCCAGTAAACAATATCCTTGTTTCCTCTGTTTCTGATACAGGATTTTGAGAAATCATGCGCATGAACAAGATGCTGCTGAACTAATGAAGGAATGATATCCATACCAAAGTCTCGGTGTGAGCCTTTAGTCTGAGCGTCCTTCTGCAGCACGTCATACAGAAATTCAGCATCAAAAACATAAATACCCATTGAGGCCAGGCTCATGTATGGATTGTTTGGCATTGATGGAGGATCGGAAGGCTTTTCAACAAACTCTGTTACAAGATTATCCTGATTAACATTCATGACACCAAAGCCTTTTGCCTGTTCTCTTGGAACAGGAATACAGGCCACAGTCAGAGGACCGCCCATTCTGATGTGATCTAGAATCAGTGTTGAATAGTCCATCTTGTAGATATGGTCACCAGCTAAAATCAGAACATACTTTGGCTTGTGATCCTTGATAATGTCGACATTCTGGAAAATCGCATCTGCTGTACCCTGATACCAGTGCTCCTCATCAAGACGCTGAGAGGCTGGAAGAAAGTCGATGTATTCATTCATCTGATTTCTGAAGAATGACCATCCTGCCTGAAGGTGACGGAGCAAACTGTGAGATTTGTACTGAGTTACAACGCCAATGCCTTTGATACCTGAGTTTACGCAGTTAGAAAGAGCAAAATCAATAATTCTGAACTTGCCTCCAAAATATACTGAAGGCTTTGCTCTTGTATCTGTAAGAGCCTTTAATCGGCTTCCTCTGCCTCCGGCCAGGACTAAAGCCATGGTATCTCTGACGACATCACGTGCGTTTGCGTTTTCCATCTATTCCTCCAAATGCCATTCGATATAGGGTGTCAACATTGTTTTCATAGACTTATTTTAGTTCGTAAAATCATGTTTTTATAGATGCCTAAACTCTTTTTGGGATCTATTCGATCATATTAAAATGAATAATCAAATCGTTACCATAATGCCGTATAGAAATCTGAAATGCACATCAGGATATATTGCGCAGGATCACATTCTCTCCTTTGATAAAAAAAATTAAAAAAAATCTTAAAGAACTCCATAAAAAAAACCGATAAGTAAAACAAAGCGGTAAAAAGCCCAAAACAATAATACATATCTGAGACACTTCTCAGGGGAGAAAAAAAATGGCAATTTATGTAAACACTAATGTTTCATCTTTAAATACCACTAATAAGCTGAATAAGGCAACCAGCTCATTAGATACAACCTACAAGCGTTTATCATCAGGCTTTAGAATCAATTCAGCTAAAGATGATGCAGCAGGTTTACAGATCTCAAACCGTTTAA
>JBJEWX010000081.1:0-13833 GCA_051885275.1 Succinivibrio sp.
TGATTGCCTACTCATGCTCACCTGATTTTTCAGGTTCATCAGCATCACTTTTTTACTCTCAGTATGTCTATGTAAAAAAGGCTGTCTACAAACCATCCGGCATCAGCCTTGAGATTGAATCCTCCTATGGCCAGGGCAAGTGTGATATTAAGCTTTTAGGCGGTTTTAACATTCAGAACTTTGTCTGTGCGCTTTCAATCATGCTCTCTTTAGGCTTTAACTTTGATAAGCTTATGAAGACCGCCTCCTCTCTAAAACCAGTAAGAGGCAGAATGGAGTGTTTTAAAAAGAGCGGTTTGCCTCATATTGTAGTTGATTATGCCCACACCCCAGATGGTGTAGAGCAGGTTCTAAGAGGCGTCAGAGAGCATCTTCCTGACGGCAGGATCTGGTGTGTACTAGGCTGCGGTGGTGACCGTGACAAGGGTAAAAGACCGATAATGGCAATTAAGGCCTCAGTTTATGCTGATATGGCGGTTTTTACCTCCGATAATCCAAGAACTGAAGATCCATCCTCTATTTTAAAGGATATGGCAAGCGGAGTAAGCCTTGCTAGCAATGTGGTAATGATTGAGGACAGAAAAAAGGCTATTGAGTATGCCTTTGAACATGCCACCGAAAAAGACTGCATTGTTATAGCCGGCAAGGGTCATGAGGATTATCAGATCTTCAAAGATAAAACCATTCATTTTTCTGACCGTGAGATTGCCTGTTCTCTTTTAGGAGTTGACTGTGATTAGTTTTACATTAGGTGAGCTTAGCATTCTTGGAAACTATGTGCTTTTGGGCTCTGATAAAAAAATAGATCATGTTAGTACAGATTCGCGCAACTGCAGCGGAGCTCTTTTTGTCGCCCTGAAAGGTGAGCGGTTTGACGGTCATGACTATATTGAAAAAGCAATAGAGGCAGGCGCGGTTGCAGTAGTGAGCCAAAAGCTCCTTCCAAAGAGCATTACAGATAAGGTAAGTGTGGTTTTATGTGATGATACTGTGAAGGCACTTGGATATGCAGGCCTTCTGGTACGCAGAAAATCCAAGGCAAAAATTGCAAGCCTTACAGGCTCCTGCGGTAAGACAACCGTCAAGGAATTAACCTTTTCAATCCTGAGTGAATGTGGCAGCACCCTGTGCACTCAGGGAAATTTCAACAATGATATTGGAGTTCCCCTTACCCTGCTTAACCTTTGTGAAGACAATCAGTATGCGGTAATTGAGCAGGGTGGCAGTCACCTTTTTGATATAAGTCATACCTGTGAATTTGTAAGAGCAGATACTGCGTTAATCAATAATGTGGGCGGTGCCCATCTTGAAGGTTTTGGATCATACGATGGCATCTACAGAGGAAAATCTCAGATAATTGACTCTGTGCTTTCAAGAGGCGGAAAAGCTGCCGTACCATCTGACAGTCAGTATTTTAAGAGATGGCAGAGTGAATACAAAGCAGCCTTTAATGACGGCTCACTGGTATCTTTTGGATCTCACGATTATGATCTTGTTCAGTATAAGAACGTTGTGCAGAGCACTTTAGGAATAGAGTTCTGCCTAAGAGTGAAGGATAGGGAGTTTGCAGTCAGCCTCAATATGCTTGGTGCTCATAATGCGCAGAATGCAGCCGCCGCCTGTGCTCTTTCGCTTATAACAGGTGCAGCTTCCGAGGCACTTGAGGCAGGCCTTAAAAAAGCCTCCTCTATTCAGGGCAGACTGTTTGCTCATGAATACAAAAAGTTTACAGTAATAGACGATGCCTACAACGCAAGCTTTAACGCCTGCCTAAGTGCGGCAGATACTTTAAGTCTTTATTCAGGTCACAGAGTTTATATCTTTGGAGATATGGGCGAGCTTGGCGATGAGGCGGTAAGTCTGCATGAAAAACTGGGGGAGCATGTTAAAGACAGAGTGGATGAAATCCTGACGGTAGGTAAATTAAGTGAAAATACAAGCAGATGCGCAGGAGTGATTGGCCGTCATTTTAATTGTCATTCAGATCTCGTACAATATGCACGCGACCTTGTCAAAAAATATCCTTATGTAACCTTCCTGGTCAAAGGTTCACATGCTATGCATATGGATACTGTAAGTAAAGAACTAATGGCTCTGGGAGAGCAGCAATGATAGTTTTATTGTCAGACTATTTAAGTCAGTTTATTCCTTCATTTAGAGTTTTTGAGTACCTAACCTTCAGAGCTGTGCTGTCTTTGTTTACAGCACTTGCCATCTCCCTGTTCTTAGGTCCTTATGTGATTAAAAAACTTCAGATGCTGCATTTTGGACAGGTGGTAAGAGATGATGGTCCGCAGACCCATCTTACTAAAACCGGCACTCCTACCATGGGTGGTGTGCTGATTATAGGATCTATTGCAGTATCAATGCTCCTGTGGTGCAAACTTGACAATGTTTATGTATGGTACACCCTGGCAACCTTAATCTGCTATGCGGCAATTGGTTTTGCCGATGACTACCTTAAGGTTGTCCGTCATGATCCTCACGGTCTTAGGGCAAAATACAAGTACTTCTGGCAGTCTGCCTGCGCAATAACTATTGCCTGTCTGATATACGGCAACGCAAAGAGTACAGCAGAGACCACCTTTGTGGTTCCTTTTTTCAAAGACTTCATGCCTGATATCGGTTTTCTTTTAATCCCTCTTGCCTACTTTGTACTTACCGGTTCTTCAAATGCGGTAAATCTCACTGACGGTTTAGACGGTCTTGCAATTATCACAACCATTACAGTTGCCTCAGGTCTTGGAATTGTTGCCTGGGCAACCTCAAATGCAAACTTTGCAGGTTATCTTTATATTCCTCACGTTCCAAAGGCCGCAGAGATCACCATTGCCTGCACCGCAATTGTAGGAGCAGGACTTGGCTTCCTCTGGTTTAACACATATCCTGCACAGGTATTTATGGGAGATGTGGGCTCTTTGTCATTAGGTGCAGTTTTAGGAGTGATTTCAATTCTGATAAGACAGGAGATTTTACTGTTTATCATGGGCGGAATATTTGTTCTTGAAACTCTAAGCGTGATCCTGCAGGTAGGCTCTTACAAGTGGCGAGGCCGCAGAATCTTCAGGATGGCTCCAATCCACCACCACTTTGAAAAAGGCGGCTGGCCTGAGCCTAGAGTAATGGCAAGATTCTGGATCATTACCCTGGTACTGGTACTAATTGGTCTTATCACTCTTAAGATCCGTTAAGAGCTCCTATGGGAGATAGTATATGAACACACAGTTGAACAACAAAAAGATTGCAGTGATAGGTCTTGGTCTGTCAAATATGTCAGTCATCTCCTATCTGTTAAAGCACGATTTAAAGCAGCTAACCCTGTTTGATACAAGAATGAATCCTCCAAGAGTGGGCGATCTTCCTGTTGGAGTTGATTTAAGATTAGGCAAGCTTGATGCTAATGAGCTTAAAAAGTTTGACATGGTGGTTATAAGCCCTGGTATCAGCATCTATGATGACGCTGTTGCAGAGGTTATAAAGGCAGGGGTTGAGGTAGTAGGTGACATTGAGCTTTTTGCCCGTGAGGCAAAGGCCCCTATAATCGGCATTACCGGCTCAAATGGCAAATCAACGGTAACCACCCTTACAGGCTATATGGCTAATGTTGCAAAACTGAAGGTAGCTGTGGGGGCAAATATCGGTGTGCCTGTCTTTGATATTCTTGCAGATGATGTGGATTTATATGTGCTTGAGCTTTCAAGCTTTGAGCTTGAGACCACAAGATCATTAAAGCTTGAAGCAGCCTGTATCTTAAATGTATCTGAAGATCATCTGGACAGATATCACGGTTCCATTGAGGAATATGCCTCTGCAAAGCGCAGAATTTTTCTTAATGCCAAAAACGTAGTTGTAAACCGTGATGATCCCAGAACCTATCCGGATAAAGAGGATTTAGGCAGATACAATATTGTAAGTTTTGGTGAAGATAACCGTGAATACGGCATTGATAAGGACAAGTCAGGCACCTATCTTACAGTAAATGGCAAGAGGATCATTGATATTAAAGATCTGCGCATATACGGCAGTCACAACTACCTCAATGCGCTTGCCTGTATGGCTCTTGCAGATGCTGTTGGAATCAGTCAGAGCTCACAGGTTGAGGCAATGAAAAACTTCTTTGGACTTCCTCACCGCTGTCAGCTTGTCAAGAACATCAAAGGCGTATGCTTCTACAATGATTCAAAGGCAACTAACGTAGCTTCCACACAGGCTGCAATAACCGGTCTTAAGGATATTCACAAAAAGGGCATAATTCTTCTGGCTGGCGGTCTTGGCAAGGGACAGGATTTTGGTCCTTTAAAACAGTACCTTGGTAAAGAGGTGAAAGCGGTTTTCTGCTTTGGTAAAGACAAGCAGAAGCTTCTTAATCTGTCAAAAGAATACTGCTTTGATGTTGAAACCATGGAAGAGGCTCTTAAAGAGGCTTACAAGATGGCAAAGAGCGGTCAGGCAGTACTGCTGTCTCCTGCCTGTGCGTCTTTTGATCAGTTTAAGGGTTTTGAACACAGAGGACAGGTGTTTGTTGATCTGGTAGTTAAACTGGAAGAGTAATATATGAATCTTATTGGAGCAGGGCGCAAAGGTGCCAGGTTTGACAGAATACTCCTTATAGTATCCTTTATTCTCATCTGTCTTGGCATTATGATCATAAGCTCTGCTTCGGTAATGGAATCAATAGTGAAGTATGATGATCCTTTTTACCAGACCAAAAGGCACATCGTATCAGTGGCACTGTCTTTATTCCTGGCTTTTATATGTGCTGCCATTCCAACTGAATTCTGGAAAAAGAGATCGCTGCCTCTCCTGTTCTTCTGTTTAATACTGATGATTCTGGTGCTTATTGTAGGCAGGGAGATCAACGGTGCTAAACGATGGCTTAATCTTGGGCTGCTGAACATTCAGCCCTCAGAGTTTTTAAAGCTGGTATGGATCCTGTATTTTTCGGATTATATCTCAAGAAAAATTGAAGCGGTAAGTACTACCATCAAAGGCTTCCTAAAGATAGCAGTACCAATGGCGGTGCTCTTTATTCTGCTGTTTTTCCAGAAGGATTTGGGTTCAATTGTAGTGGTATTTTTAATCAGCTACTCAATGGTACTTGTTGCAGGGGCAGGTTTAATCAAGTATTTTATAGCTTTCCTTATAGTGCTCTTTGTAGGTTTTCTTGCAGTGTTTTTCACTCCCTATCGCGTAGCAAGAGTAACCTCATTTTTAAATCCATGGGATTATGAATTCTCCTCTGCCTATCAGCTGACACAGTCTCTGATGGCATTTGGCAGAGGCGGGCTATTTGGAGAGGGCCTTGGAAATTCCTATCAGAAATTGGGTTATCTCCCTGAAGCCCATACAGATTTTATCACCTCAATTTTTGGTGAGGAGTTTGGCTTTGCAGGAATGCTTATACTGCTGGCGCTTGAAGCGGTTATAGTATGCAGAGCCTTTTATCTTGGTGTACAGATTTTAAAAAAGGATGCCATCACTCAGGGTTATGTGGCTGTGGGAATAAGTATGTGGATCTGCTGTCAGACCTTTATCAATGTAGGCTCTGCATCAGGAGCTCTGCCAACAAAAGGCCTGACATTGCCTCTAATCAGCTATGGCGGATCGTCGTTGATGGCGTTCAGTATTGCAGTAGCTATTCTGCTTAGAATAGATTATGAGTGGCGAAACGGTAAAATAAGCGATAAGCGATAAAATGAAAGGTAAAAAAGTACTGATAATGGCAGGTGGTACTGGGGGACACGTTTTTCCCGCACTTGCTATTGCGCAGAAATTAAAAGAGCAGGGGGCTACGATCCTCTGGCTTGGAAGCCCTGGTCGTATGGAGGAGCAGTTAGTCCCTAAATACGGCTTTGATATCAGATACATTAAGGTTAAGGGCGTAAGACGAAACGGACTTGCCACTTTGCTTAAGGCTCCCTTCATGGTAGCAAAGGCTATAGTTCAGGCGGGCAGAATTATAAGAGACTTTAAGCCTGATGTGGTTTTGGGAATGGGAGGCTATGCCTCAGGTCCAGGAGGCTTTGCCGCTTTTTTAAGAGGCATTCCATTAGTCCTGCATGAGCAGAACGCAGCTGCAGGTCTTACAAACAAACTGCTGTTTAAAATTGCAAGAAAAGTGATGCTGGGCTTTCCAGGTGCTTTTAGCGGAGATAAGGTCAGTGTGGTTGGAAACCCTGTCAGGGAGAGTATTCTTGCAATACACAAACTAAATAGGGATTTTAATCACAAACCTTTGAGAATAAGCATCATTGGAGGCTCACTTGGGGCAAGAGCCCTAAATGAGATGCTTCCACGGGCTCTTTCAGGCTTTAAAAATGGGGAGATCAGTGTTACTCATCAGTGCGGTCGCGGGAACTCCCAAAGTGTAAGAGAGCTTTACAGAGATGCTCAGTTTGAGATAAAGGTCAGTGATTTTATCGACGATATGGATAAGCTTTATAAAAATACTGATCTTATTGTCTGCAGAGCAGGTGCACTGACTGTAGCAGAGGTATGCTGTGCAAAGATCCCGGCTATTTTTGTTCCACTGCCAAGTGCAGTAGATGATCATCAGACTAAGAATGCCATGTTCCTAAAGCAGGAGGGGGCTGCGCTAATCTGTCCTCAGGCTCAGTTAGATGCTGATTCTTTGTATCAGCAGATCAAAAAACTGTCTGGGAATGACCTAAAGTTAAAGGAAATGTCAGATAATTGTGCCCGGGTAGCTATTACAGATGCTACAGACAGGGCAGTAGAGATTATTGACAGCGTTATCAGAGATTAGAGATTCAATTTAATGGAAATTTCAAAATTTACAGATCATGTGCCACTAATGCACAAAGTTAAAAGAATTCACTTTGTAGGTATTGGTGGTGCCGGAATGTGCGGTATTGCTGAAGTACTGAGAAACGAGGGATATACCGTATCAGGCTCAGATATAGCACAGTCAAAGGTAACTGCAAGACTTCAGGAGCTTGGTATTACTGTTTATATCGGTCATGCTTCTGACAATGTCAACGGAGCAAGTGTAGTGGTGGTATCCTCTGCAATTCATGAGGGAAATCCTGAGGTTGAGAGGGCAAGAGAACTTTGCATACCTGTAGTTCGCAGAGCAGAGATGCTTGGTGAACTGATGCGATACCGCTATGGTATAGCTATAAGCGGAACCCATGGCAAGACCACCACCACAAGTCTTATTGCATCTATTTATGCTGCAGCAAAGCTTGATCCTACCTTTGTCATAGGCGGTCTTTTAAACAGTGCCGGCACTAACGCAAGACTTGGCACCGGAAGATATCTTATCGCAGAGGCTGATGAGTCTGATGCCTCATTTTTACATCTGCAGCCTATGATGACCGTAGTTACTAATATTGAGCCGGATCATCTTGATACATATGGTGGGGATTTCAACTGCCTTAAAAAGACCTTTGTTGAATTTCTGCATAATCTGCCATTTTATGGAGTGGCTGTGGTATGTATTGATGATCCTAATGTTAAAGAGATCCTGCCATCTATCGGCAGAACCGTGGTAACCTACGGAACCTCAGAGGGTGCGGATTTTAGAGTAACAGACTTTAAGGAAACAGGTCCTGTAAGCCAGTTTACCATAGTAAGAAAAGATGCAGCTCCTCTTGAGATAGAATTACCTGTACCTGGTCTTCATATGGCCAAAAATGCAGCTGCGGCTGTGGCGGTTGCAATTGAGGAAGGAATTGAGGATGCGGTTATTGTAGAGGCTCTAAAGAACTTCAAGGGCGTTGGAAGACGTTTCCAGAACTATGGTGAGTATCTTACAGGCAAGGGCAATTCCCTAACCTTAGTTGATGATTACGGTCACCACCCAACAGAGGTTGAGGCTACCATCAAAGCTGCAAGATTGGCTTATCCTCAAAAACCTCTGGTAATGGTGTTTCAGCCACACCGCTATACCAGAACACGTGACTGCTATGAGGACTTTGTAAGGGTTCTGCAGCTTGTTGACAAGCTTATTCTTGTGGATGTATATCCTGCAGGAGAAAGCCCTATAGCCGGAGCTGACGGAAGACACCTTTGCATGTCCATAAGATTAAAAGGCAGAATAGAGCCTCATTTTGTGCAGACTGTAGATGAGGTTCCTGAGCTGTTAAACGAGCTTGTGGAAGACGGATCACTGGTTCTGACACAAGGTGCGGGCAACGTGGTGCAGGTTGCAAGAAATCTAAGCTCCATGTGGAAAAAGAAATAGCAGGATTAAAAAATGTCGATTAGCAGGAGAAGCAGAGGATATCTGATAGCAGGAATAGCCTTTCTTGCGGTCCTGCTATTCCTGCTTGTCAATGGTGATCTGCTGATTAACAGAACCCTGTCAAAATCAGGCTCACTACCTGTCAGGGCGGTAAAGATTGACGGTGCCTTCAAGCAGCTGTCAAAGCGTAAAATTGCTGACATTACAGGAAAAATCTGCGCAGGTCAGAACATAGCAACACTTGACACAAATGTTCTGAAAGAGGCGCTTTTAAAAGATCCCTGGGTAGCGCAGGTTACCATAAAAAAGAAGATGCCGGATACTCTGATTGTCGCAGTTATTGAGCATGTACCTGCAGCATACTGGAATGAGGATGGCATATATGACGCCAGGACGAGAACAGTATTCTATCCTGATCTTACAGATTTCAGTCAGCCACTGGTAAAATTAGGCGGTTTTAGGGACAATCTGTGTGGTGAGGTATATGACAGTGCGGTTCTGTTTATAAAAAGCATGAGGAACAGCCCGTATCAGATGGTTGCCTTGTATCTTGATAATGTAAGATGTTATACAATAACCTTAGAAAACGGCACAAGACTGATACTGGGCAGAGGACAGAAAAAAGCACTTTTAAGGCTTGAAAGGTTTATACGCTCCTTTAGAAAGTCATCATTAAGCCTGGATGATGTGGAGTATGTTGATTTAAGGTATGATGTCGGCTTTGCCGTAGGAAAGAGAAACAACGCATAGGACATAAAGTCCGGTTCTTATTTTAAAAATGATGAAAAAGAAGATTAAAACAGCAGTTATGAGTTCCCATAAGGATCCTCTTATAGTTGCATTGGATATAGGCAGTTCAAAGCTTCGTCTGATTGCAGGATATGTGGGTGAGGACAGGCAGATTAAAATCAAAGGTTACGCAGAGCTGCCATCTAAGGGTTATCAGAATGGCGCCATCAGTGATATTGATCTGCTTGCCACTCAGATAGCCAAACTTATAATGAATTTTCAGACAGAATTCGGTATCACTGTTTCAAATCTTGTAACCGGAGTACCTGGACATGCAATCAGTGCGGAGAACCAGAGCGGAACAGCCACGGTTCAGACCGGTGAGGTAACTTTCCGCGACCGTAATACTGCAATTGCAAATGCAAAGGCAGGTATCAAGAGTTTTAATGATACTGACCATGTGATCATTCATGCAAATCCGCAGAACTATTCAATAGAATCCTCAGAGCTTGTTACTAATCCTATTGGCATGTATGCAAAGCGACTGGATGTCAATGTACATTTTATTGGCTGTAAAAACATGTACAAAAAGAACATGGATATCGCCATTAAAAAGACCAGTTCCAACATTGGAAGCATCAGAACAATATATTCAGGAAACGCTGCAAGCTCTGCAGTGCTGACTGATGCAGAAAGAGACAATGGTGTAATTCATGTTGATATAGGCGGTGGAACCGTATCCGTCACAGTATATGAGAGCAACCGACAGCTTTTATCCTTTGGTGTCGCAGACGGTGGCGACTACATTACCAAAGAGATTTCAAGAAAGTTTGCCATTCCAAAGTCTGAGTCTGAGAATCTTAAATGCAACTATGGGGTTGCCTCAGCCATGCTGCTCTCAGAGGATCAGGCCAACGAGGATCTGATACTGTCAATTGATGATCCCTATCCTCAGGAAATCAGGATCAAGGCAGGAGATCTTGCAGCTGTTATCAACGGCTCACTAAACAACATGTTTCTGATGCTGCTTGACAGAATAACCATGATGGGCAAGGCAAACTTCAAGAAGCTTACCATAGGTTCAGGCATGGTGCTTACAGGCGGAACTGCAAAACTTGCGGGTATTGATTATGTGGTATCAAGCATTATCAGAGAGTGGAGCAAGAATCCGGCCAACAACTTCCTTGAGTGCAATGACAAGGTAAGAATAGGCAGGCCTGGAGGTATCAGCCTCTATGAGGGCGCAGGAGATCCAGTGGTGCTCTCGGATACGGACAAATCAGTTGCAGTAGGTCTGCTGCGTGCAGCAAGATTTGAAGATCCAAATCAGTATAAATCCGGTTCTGTTGACCATAAAGTCTCAATATGGGAAAAGTTTAAAACATGGGTTAAACAGGAAATGTAGAGTTGATATAAAAATCCTGGAACAACTCGTGAGCTATGACAAAAATTTGCGTGAAAACTGCGCACTTTGAGTCAAATATTGATATGATTTAAAAAAGATTTTTTTGAGAGATTAAAAATGAGTGATTTTCGTGTTGATTCATTGTCAAATTCAAATGAGGGAGATTCAATAACTCCTTCTGGATCATGTGTAATCAGAGTGCTTGGCATCGGTGGCGGTGGCGGTAATTCTCTGCAGCATATGATAAATGACAGCCTGACAGGAGTTCAGTTTATTGCTGTAAACACTGACTCACAGGCTCTATCCAAGTCAACCTCACCATTAAGAGTTCAGATTGGTGTCAAACTGACAAATGGCCTAGGTGCAGGTTGTGATCCAAACAAAGGCAGAAAAGCAGCTGAAGAGAGTAAGGAAGACATCAAGAAACTTATTCAGGGCGCTGACATGGTCTTCATTACCGCTGGTATGGGTGGCGGTACTGGTACTGGCGCAGCTCCAATCATTGCTGAGATAGCAAAAGAGACTGGAGCTTTAACAGTTGCTGTTGTAACCAAGCCATTCAAGTTTGAAGGCAGACGCCACATGGTAAATGCAGAGGCAGGTATTACTGAGCTTTCAAAGCATGTTGACTCTCTGATCGTTATTGATAATGACAAGCTTCTTAAGAATCTTGGTGCGAACATTTCAATTGTAAATGCCTTCAATGCTGCTAATGACGTTTTACTGAATGCTGTAAAGGGCATTACAGACGCTATCACAAGACCTGGCTTTATCAATCTTGATTTTGCTGACGTTCAGACCGTAATGCGCGGCCGTGGTCATGCCATGATTGGTAACGGTGTAGGACAGGGTCCAAACTTTGTTGAGGATGCTGTTGACAGAGCAATTCACTCACCACTTATTGAGCAGGTTGATATCAAATCAGCTGCAGGTCTGCTTGCAAATGTCAGAGTTAACCCTAACTTCCCAATTGCCAAGTGGGAGGAGATCTGTAATGCAATTCAGTCATATGCAGATGAAGAGGCCGACTGCAAGTTTGGTATGAGTTTTGACGAGTCAATCGCCGAAGATCAGGTTGCAATCACCATTCTTATTACAGGTATCAGTGCAACAGATACCAATCAGCCTGCTGTAAAGGCAAGGGGAAATCTTCCAGATCCATTAAAGCATGGAGCTGAAAGCCCATTTGCAGGTGCAAGACCTATTGGCACTAATCCATTTGCGGGACAGACTCCATCCCAGCCTCAGCCACAGACTCCACAGGCTGCCTCTGGCACAATAGCTTCACCAGAAGGCGGACATTTTGGTTCAAATTCTGGTTTTTCAGCTCCATTCTCTGCAGGCAATGGCCATCAGGAGCCGATTTTCAGAAATAGCGGCGATTTCGCTGAAGTTCCTGTAGACAGCTTTGGCAAGAGCCCTAATGAAGACAGCAGAAACGACGGGATCTGGAATTTACCTCCAATCCTCCGTTCAAAGTCTGAATAAGTCTCAGTGATTCTAATTTCCAGCCGATTTTATAATCGGCTGGTGTGTTCTTAGAGAACAGCACGCACTCAAGTCATTTCTCAATCAAATTTCCATAAAAATCAAACAATGGACTAAATTTAGATAAATCTATAGTGGAATTGTATATAATAAAATTAACAGTTGTTCCTATAGATCATGCCGGTGTCTTTTTATGAGTGATATCAAAGTAGAAAATATAATCAATATGACTGAAAGTGATTCGGTTTCATCTTCAGGCCTGTGCACAATCAAGGTTGTCGGAGTCGGTGGAGCTGGCTGTAATGCTCTGCAGTACATGATTGATCAGAAGCTTTCAGATGTTGAATGTATTGCTGTGAATACCGATCCTCAGACCTTAGGCCGAATAAGTGCACCTGTAAAAATCCAGATCGGCGCACGTACCACAAATGGCCTTGGAGCAGGTTGTGATCCTAACAAGGGAAGAACAGCTGCTGAGGAGAGCTATGAAGATCTCAAGCAGGAGCTTAAAGGCGCTAAGATGATTTTTATCACAGCTGGCATGGGTGGCGGCACAGGAACAGGAGCCTCACCGATTATTGCCAGGATTTCAAAGGAGCTTGGTGCTCTGACAGTTGCCGTGGTCAGCAGACCTTTCTCTTTTGAAGGCAAGCGTCATGTGATAAATGCAAAAGCGGGCATCAGTGAATTGTACAACAATGTTGATGCAATCATAATTTATGATAATGATAAGCTTCTGAAGAATCTTGGCGCAAATATTTCTCTTAAAACCGCCTTTGAAAAATCAAATGAGATCCTCTACAGCGCAGTAAACGGCATTACAAGATCTATTTCAGATGTCGGTCTTATGAATATTGATTTTGCAGACATCGTTGCAACCATGAAGGACAGCGGACTTGCCATGATTGGCTCTGCAAGGGGCAAGGGGCATAATATTGTGGAGGAGACTGTTAAAAAGGCAATCAATTCTCCACTTGTGGATGCTGTAAATCTTGGATCTGCAACAGGACTTATAGCAAATATAAGACTAAGCCCAAATCTTCCGGTTGGCATTGTCGATGAGATCTGTTCTGCCATACAGTCATACGCAAGAGAAGATGATGCAACATGCAAGTTTGGTATGATATACGACAGCAGTCTTGATGATGGCGAGATTGATGTAACAATTCTTGCAACAGGAATCAGCTCAACAGACAATACTCTGGCCTCAAATCAGGCTTTACATCAGCTATCTCCAAGAAGACAGTAGATGATAAAAACTTTTTACGGTACGCTTATAAGGTACCGTAAAACGACAATCTGCTCCCTTCTTTGGGGCAGTACAAAAAAAATAAGTTGTCTGAGCTCACAAAATCAGCGTGACAGTTTCACAAAAAGATATATAATAATTCAGATTTTTGCGTGAGGGTGTTTTAATGATCAATCAGAGAACAATCCAAAAGCCTGTTTCAATGACTGGTATCGGCCTGCATTCAGGCGCTAAGGTACAGGTTGCTTTCAGACCTGCTCCAGCTGACACCGGACTGATCTATACCCGCACCGATTTAAATCCGCCTGTTACCATGAAGTGTACTGCAGAGTGTGTTCGTGATACACAGCTTTGTACTGCACTTGTAAATGAAGATGGCGTGAGAATATCAACTGTAGAGCATTTAACTGCAGCTTTAAGCGCCTTTGGTATCGATAATTTATACATAGATGTTTCTGCTCCTGAAATTCCTGTTATGGACGGTTCATCTCAGCCTTTCATCTATCTTTTTGCCTCAACCGGAATTAAAGAGCTTTGTGCTCCTAAGAAATTTCTGAGAGTCAAAAGAAAGGTAAGAGTTGAGAATGAGGGTAAATGGGCAGAGCTTCTCCCTTCAGAAAGCGGTTTTCACCTTGATCTTCAGATAGACTTTAACCATCCTGCCATGGATAGGGAAAAGCAGCACATTGAGGTTGCTTTTACCGGCGATATTTTTGCAAGTGACATCTCAAGAGCAAGAACTTTCTGTTTCATGAG